>CAZVWL010000049.1:0-14960 GCA_964630845.1 uncultured Fibrobacteraceae bacterium | reverse complement strand
GTCACCAGGATGAGGGTGCGGCCTTCGCGGTCCAGTTCGCCGAGCAGCGCCATGATCTCGTGGCTGGTCTGGGAATCGAGGTTGCCCGTGGGCTCGTCGGCCAGGATCAGGGCGGGCTCGGTGACCAGCGCGCGGGCGATCGCCACGCGCTGGCGCTGACCGCCGCTGAGCTCGTTCGGTTTGTGGTGCATCCGGTCGGCGAGCCCGACGCGCTCCAGGGCCCGCCGCGCGCGTTGCCGTCGCTCGGCCGGCGTCGCCCCGGCGTATACCAGCGGCAGCTCGACGTTCTCCTGCGCCGTGCTGCGGGGCAGCAGGTTGAAGGTCTGGAACACGAAGCCGACCTGCCGGTTGCGCACGGCGGCCAGCTCGTCCTCCCCCAGGTGCGACACATCCCGGCCGTTCAATTCGTAGATGCCGGCCGTGGGCGTGTCCAGGCAGCCGATCAGGTTCATCAACGTCGACTTGCCCGAACCGGAGCTGCCCATGATCGCCAGATACTCGCCGTGCTCGACCTGCAGGTCCACGCCCCGGACGGCCGGCACCTCGAGCGGGCCGATCCGGTAGGTCTTCTCGATGCCGCTGAGGCGGATCAGCGTGCGGCCGGTCGTCATGGCCGGTCGTAGCCGAGTTCGTCGAGGCGCCCGGAAGCCCGCCACAGGCGCGTGCGCGCGATCAGGTAGTCGCAGACCGCTTGCACGACGTCGGCACGCGCGCCGGCGAGGTTGACCTCGGCCGTGATGCGTTCGAGCTGCGTGCCCGCGCCGACCCGGAACCGCTCCTGCGCCAGCCGCAGCTCCTCCTCGGCATGCACGATGCGCTGCTCGGCGACGCGGTGCCGCTCGACGGCTTCGCGCATGGCGATCCGGTACTGCCGGACCTCGAGCTGGGCGTCCAGTTCGGCCTGCTCGTACTGGTACCCGGCGATGCGCGCCTGCGCCCGGGTGCGCGCGTTGTTGGCCGAGATCTGGAAACGGCTGAAGATATCCCAGGAGACCTGCGCGCCCCACAACCAGCTCTGCGATTCCTGCGATCCGAAGCGGTAGGGCGATTCGTCGTACGAGCGCGTGTAGCGCGTGTACACGTCCAGGCGCGGCAACATGGCGCCGCGCGCCGCCGCGGCCTGCTTCTGGGCGGCCTCACGCTCGGCCGCGCTGCTCAACAGATCGTGCCGGCCGTCCAGCGGCAGGTCGGCTGACAGATCGCTCTCATCGCCGACGAGCTGGGTGGCCAGCGGCGCCGGATCGACGGTCAGCCGCTGGGTCAGCGGCTGGTTCATGGCGTGGGCCAGGTTGGCCACCGCCTGCTCGACCCTGTTCTCGGCCACCACGAGGTCGAACCGCGTCTGCTCCAGGCGCACCCGCTGCTGCAGGACATCGCTCTTCGCCGCGCTGCCGAGCCGGAAATAGGTCTCGGTGCGCTGCAGCTCGGCGTCCGCCTGGTCTCGCGTCTCGGCCGCCACGTCGCGCAGCTTCAGGAAACGCAGCAGGTCGTAGTAAGACACCGCCACGCGCTCGATGACCGTCTCGCGCGTGGCTTGCAGGCCGTGCAGGGTCGCGTCGCGCCGCGCCTCGGCCGCCTTCAATCGATGGACGTTGGCCAGGCCGTCGAAGAGGTTCAGGTTCGCCGCCAGGCCCCAGTTCTTGCTGGTCGCCTTCACGTTCACGTCGGCGGTGCGGCTGCCGGTGATGATCTCGATCGGCACGTAGACCGAATCTCCTCCCACCGTCTCGAACCCGGCCAGTCCCTGCCCGTAGATCGGCGACGTGATGTCGAAGTCGGTGCGGTCGGACTTGTTGTAGGAACCGGTCAGCGCGAGGTTCGGCAAGAACGCGCCCCAGGCCTCACGCACGTTCTGACCGCCGATCTCGACCTCGGCCTCGCGCACGCGCAACGTGGTGCTGCTCTCGAGCGCCATCCTCACGCAGTCCTGCAAGCTCAGCAGCGGCGTCCGGTCCGCATCCTGGGCCACGGCGGGCGCCACGCTCCCGATCCCGCAGCAGAGCGCCAGCAACGTGGCAACGACGGCACGACGTACGAGCAGCGACATGGGCGCATTCTCCTCGGCTGGTGTCCCGACCTGCGACCGGATGGCTCCCGGTATTGTAAGGGCAGAGGCCGGCGGCCGGCCACAGCGAACAACGACGCGGCCCAGGCGACGGCCGCAGGGGTCATACGATCCAGAACGCGCGAGGTTGCGAAAACCAGCGGCGGCAGCGACGCGCCGCCTGGCGCCAGGCCGGTTGCCGCTCAACGACGAAGCCGCGCCGTGAAGGCGCGGCTCGTTCGCGGCCCGGCCGCTGCCGTCTCTGGTCGACACGCCCTCCGAAGCGGGCTCAGGATAGGATCCGCCGCTACCGCAGGGTGAAGTTGTACGGCAAGGCCATCCAGGCCTTCACCGGGATGTTGCGCTGCTTGCCGGGATTCCACTTCGTCTTGCGCGCCGCGGCCAGCGCTTCGCGATCCAGCAACGGGTGCACGCCCTTGACGATCTGGGCGTCGAGCACGTTGCCGTCCGGGCCTACGAGCACCTTGACGATGACCGTCCCCTGCATCTGCGAGAGGCGCGCCATCTCGGGGTACTCCGGCGACACGAAGCCGCCGGGACGCAGCGTGGGCTTCTCCTGGCTGACCACGAATTCGCTGTCGCCGCCGAGGTCGATCCCCTGCATGCCCGTGTCGAGCGCCTGGTTGAAGTCGATCAGCGTCTCGGCGATGTCCACATCGTCGGTGAACGCGTCGTCCGGCGCGGCCTCGATCACCTTCGGCGGCGGCGGCGCGGCCGGCGGCGGCGGCGGCAGGTCGACGACCGGAGGCGGTTCCTGCAGGTCGACGATCTCCAGTTCATCCGTGCGCAACGTGTACGGCTTGAACCGGATTTCCGGCGAGACGATGAAGGCGATGATCGTCACCAGGAAGGCGAGCAGGACCGACCAGCGCAGCGTCTTCTGGTACTGCGCCTTGAAAGCCGCGTTGGCCGAGAGCGTGTAGGTCTTGCCGGTTTCCTGCGTCATGACGCTCCTACATCCGCGGCATTCGGTGGATCTGCACGTCAGTGTTGAACACGACCCGCACGGCGTTGGCTTCCTTCAACGCTTCCATGACCTCGCTGACGACCTCGTACTGCACGTAGTTGTCGGTCTTGAACGCCACGATCAGCTGCGGGTTGTTGGCCACCTTCGTGCTGAACAGGTCGGCGATGTGGCGCGGCTGCACGAGGCGATCGTCGACCGAGATCCGCCCCAGGCGGTCGATGTAGATGTTCGAGATGCGCTCGCGCTGCACTTCTTCGGCCGCCTCGGCGCGCGGCAACTCGACCACCAGACCGACCTCTTCGCGGAACACGGTGGTCACCATGAAGAAGATCAGCAGCAGGAACACGATGTCGCCCATCGACGAGGTCGGGATGAACGGCGTCTTCTGGGTGCTGCGGTTAAAATCCATGGTGCCGTTACCTCCGCGCCGTCCGAAGGGTGAGCCTCCGCGCGTTGGCCAACTTCACCTCGTCGAGGCAGGCGACCATCATGCCGTAGTGGGCGTCCGGGTGCGTCTCGATGATCACCACGGTGCGTTCGTTGGACTCGATGCGCGCCTTGATCACGTTCATGATCTCGTTGAGCTGGATCGGCTTGCGATCGTAGGTGATGCTGTTGTCCTGGTGGATGCGGATGGTCGCCAGCAGGCGCTCCGGCACCTGCACCACGTCTTCCTGGGTCAACTGCTTGCCGGGCAGGATCATCACCAGACCCATCTCGTCGGCGAAGATCGTCGAGACGATGAAGAAGATCAAAAGCAGGAAGGAGATGTCGCTCGTCGAGGCCATGTTGACCTCGCCGAGGGCGCCCTTCTTCTTCCTCTTCTTGAACACGGACATGCCGGGCTCCCTGCCGCGAAGGGTGCGTGGTTACGGCTTGAGGCTGTCGAGCGCCTCGATGAGCTCCATGGCCGCTTCTTCCATCTCGATCGTGAACCGGTCGATCACCGACACGAAGTAGTTGTACGCGAGCGTGGCCGGGATGGCGATCGTCAGACCCGTGGCCGTGGTGATGAGCGCCTCGGAAATACCGGAGGCCACGAGCTTGGCGTTGACCTGATCGGCCTGGGCGATCGCCTCGAAGGCGTTGATCATACCCGAGACCGTGCCGAGGAAGCCGACCAGCGGGGCCACGGTCGTCACCGAGGAGACCCACACCAGACCGCGCTCCAGGAAGCTCATCTCGATGACGCCGGCGGTGCCGATCGCCTTCTCGACGGCCTCATCGCCCCGGTCAGCCTTCTGCAGACCGGCATAGAGGATGGCCGCGATCGGCCCGCGCCACTTCTGGCACTCCTCCGCGGCGGACTGCACGCCTTCGGTGCGCACGGTGGTGATCACGGTGCCGATCAGCTTGCGCGTGTTGACCTTCGCGCGGCTGAGCGTGATCATGCGCTCGATGATGAACACGAGGCCAATGATGGCGATGGCCAGCAGCCACCACATGAAGTTGCCGCCGGCGACGAAGAGCTTGCCGAAGCCGGTCTTGGCGATGGGGCTGCGCTCCACCATGCCCATCAGACCGCCGCGCACGACGATCTCGGGCGGCAGCAGGTTCATCGAGTCGGTGGCGGAGACGACGAAGCCGAGCGAGTCGATCGGCGCCTGGATCCTCTCGTAGCGCTCTTCCTGGCTCAGCGGGGCGGCAGGTTCCTGCGCCGACGCAGGCGCGACCACGGCCAACAGGCCGAGGCACACCACCACGAAGCAGGCGCTCTTCAACGTAGCGTGACGATCCATTGCCAACGTCTCCCTTTCAATGTGGGACCCGGACGGACTGATCGTGCGGAGCTGGGGCCAATGGTGCGGCGTCAGGCCTTCGCTCCCCTTCGAGTCGGCTTCCCGAACCTGGCCTCTGCAAGCTCGGGACGCCATCTCGACCGCCGTGTTCAGCACTATATCGACGCCAGTTAATTAGTGTCAACAGCATGCCTGAGTCAAACGTTTCTTCGTCGGCGGACGACCGCCGGGACGCCCGCAGAGCCGACCCGACCTCTCAGTCGCCCAGTTGCGTGGCGTTGGTCGCATCGAGCACGAAATCGCCATGCCCGTACTTGTCCACGAACAGGAAGCGCAAACCGCCGGACAGCGAGCTGTACTGATTCGTGAACAACGGCCGGCCGCCCTGGTCGTACCGCCATAGCTGGAAGACGCGCGTGTCGACGGCCGTCTTCTTGCTGCGGATGTTGACGTCCGCGGTGTAAGAATAAGGCATCGGGATGGCGCCCTCCGTCGTGAAGTTGACGCGCGCGCCAGAGCCCGTGCTGGGGTTGTAGACCCGGGTCGTGAAACCCTGCCTCTCCGGGGCGTAGCGCTGGTTGACGAGCACCCGGGCGTCCTCGAGGTCCTGGTGGTTCAGCGGCACCGGTTCCTCGCGGAACCCATCCGGTTCGCCGAGCAATATGTAGACGCGTCCCCGCGGATCGAGCGCGCCGTTCTCGTCGAAGCCGCCGAGGAAGACGTTGACGTGGGCGATGCGGCGGCGGAACTCCGCGTAGGCCTCGTTGTAGGGGTCTTCCGGCGACGGATCCTGGTCGCGCCAGAACCGCTCCAGCATCGCCATCCTTTCGGCCGGCGAGGCCTCCTCGAAACGGCTCAGATCGTCGCCGTAGAACACCGTCCGCCCCTCCCCGAGCAGTTCGAGCGGGTCGCGGGCCAGCTGATCGAGCCCCCAGACCACGTCGAAGCCGGTCAACAGCCCGCGGCCGGCGGTATCCAGCGGGGCGATGCCGAGCCGGTAGCTGCCCGGTGGCAGGCCGCCGGCGTCCATCTCCCAGTAGATCGCGGTCGACCGCCCCATGGCGAGGGCCTCGCGAGCCTGCGGCCACAACCGGAGCGTGTCGACCAGCGCGAGGTCGAGGTGGTCGCTGATGATCTCCAGGCGCAGGTCCCGCGCCGCGGCCCGCTGCTGATCCGTGCGTCGCAGCGGCGGCTCGATGGTCACGTAGATCTGCAGCGCCTCGGCTTCCAGGCCGTATCGCCGCAACGGGTTCGCCCAGTCCCAAGGACCGTCGCCGGCGCCGACGACCCCCCGTCCATCGCGTTCCCAGGTGCGGATCGGCGCGTGCGCCAGGTAAACGACGCCGCCGACCGCCAGACCCTCAGGTTCCCTGGCAGGCGGCGCGTACCAGTCCGCGACCGCCGTGGCGAACGCCTTGCGATCGGTGGCGAGGTAAGCCAGGCCCGGCCGGCGGCGATTGAGGTCCTCGACCGTGATGGTCATCGCGCCATGCGCGAAGGGGATGTTGCGCACGGGCAACGAGACGATCTGCTGCAAGGTGGGCGAGCCGGCCTCGCTGGCGTTGCGGGCCGACAGACGGGCCGTCGTCTCGGCCGTCACCTCCAGACCGTCGGGCCCCTGCAGGACCGCGTGCACCCGAACCCTGGCCCGATGGGAGCCGGCTTCGCTGGTGAACGTGATCTCTCGGTGGCGGATCGCAATCAAGACGACGGCGTCGATCTGTCCGCCTTCTTGGGGCAACGTGACGAGGTCGCAGGTGAACTGGAAGTGCCCCTGGCCCACCACGGGCCGCAGCCAGGCCGCCTCGCTCGTGGCCGCCGCAGCCGCCACGATCAGGAGCGTGGCGATCCGCATCGCCGACCGTGCCCCGTCAAGCCGCGCCTTCATCGTCCCCACCTTCCTCGCCGTGGCCGGTCGCGCCTGCCCGCCATCGTCCGCGCGACGGCTGACCGTGTGCCGTGATCCTCCGTGAATCTACGGAACGATCGCCTCCAGGAAAAGAGCGACCCCGCCGGCAAGCACCGGCGGGGCCAGGTTGGGCGCGCGGAGCACCCGGCGACGATCGACACCCCGCCGCAGCCTAGTAGACGACCGACAGCGAAAGCCGGTGCACGTACTGCAGCGGCCCCATGTCCACGGCGCTGTAGTCGAGCTGCAGCTTGCCGGCATTGCCGGTCAGCAGGGCGGCGCCGAAACCGAAGCTCAGCCCGTCCGTGTCGTAGTTGATGTGATAACCCGCCCGCCCGAAGAACATGCGGTTCAGCGCGTACTCGACGCCGATGTTGGCGCGTTCCTGGTTGTCGCTCGGATGCGCGAACTCCGCGGCGAACAGCATGCTGTGGTTGTCGGTGCGGATCGGGATGAAGCTCGCGCCGACCTTGAACTGCGTCGGCATCTTGGACTCGTTCTGGTCGAAGGTCATCTTGCCGCCGAGGTTCTGGATCACCATGCCGAGCTTGAGATCCTTCACGCCGATGCGGTACATCATGCCGAAGTCGAAGCCGACGGTGTTCACCGAGGTCTCGGCCAGCCCCTCGTGAATGTACTGCAGGGTGAACCCGGCGGAGAACTTGTCGGTCCAGAAGCGGGCGTAGCTCAAGCCGAAGCTGGACGACCCGGCGTCGAAATGTTGGCCGGTGCCGTCCGGTTCGTAGGCCGTCCGCACGAGCATCGGATCGAGCCACAACGACCGCGCCGAGAGCGCGATCGTGCCCGGGATCGACCGCGGGTTGGTGGCGACCGAGATGCTCGTCAGGTTGATGTCCGCCGGCCACGACACATGGTTGATGGCCACCTCGTTGGTGACCACGTTGACCAGGCCGCCCGGATTCCAGAAGACGCTGTTCGCGTCGTCGGCAACCGAGGTGAAGGCCGAACCCATGCCCGTGGCGCGCGCGCTCACGCCGATCTTCAGGAACTGCGCGCCGAAGGTGCCGACCTTGGCGAACTGTTCGCCGAACGCGGCGCCGGGCAGCGCCACCAGGACGGTCAACATCAGGGCAATGCGCTTCATGGTTTCCTCCAGGACCGTCCAGGGACGGCGCGTCGTGATCCTTCGCAGCGGGACTATCTGACCACCACGAACTTGCCGATGAAATCCTCGAACCGACTGTCGGACGATTGCACCACGTACAGGTAGATGCCGCTGACGATCTCCTGCCCGTTGCGACTGATCAGGTTCCAGCCGGCTTCGCCGTAGCCGCCGGTGCCGTCGTGCTCGATCGTCTGCACCAGATCGCCGGCCAGCGTGAACACCTTGATCGAGTTGCGAGCCGCCGGCAGGTTGGCCCAGCGCACCCGCACGCCGGTGGGGTCATTCTCGTCCGGCGAGAGCTGCTGGAACTCGGCCAGCGCCGCGCGCGTCGCCGGGTTCGGGTACACGTAGATGTTCGCGCCCTGGCGATCACGTTCCTCGGCCGTCTGCGCGAACGTGGCGGGCGAGGTGTTGTCGAAGCTGCTGGACGGATGCCCCGCCAGGCCCGTGCCGCGGATCCGGTACTGCGGCGGGTTGGTGCCCGGGATCAGTTCCATCTCATGATCCGTGGCCGTCACCGAATAGAAGTACAGGAAGCCGTTATGCACGAACGGATCGATGTATTCGTAGTACCACTTCGGTTCCTTGCCGACGATCACGACCAGCTCTCCGCTGTCCGGATCGGTGTAGGTCGTGTCCGGCCTCGCGGTCACCGTCCAGAACGTGTCCAGCACGTCCGGGTATGCCTGCCAGGGCAACAGCGGCTCCGAGATCGGCAGCGGCACGCCCAGACGGTCGTACAGCGGCGGTCGATCGGTGTAGATGCCTGCCGGATCATTGTCGACGACCTCTTGCATCGCCTCGGCCAGGCCCGCGAATAGCGGATCGCCGAGACAGCGCGGCACGTAGCGGATGCTCTCGAGGCCAGTGTTGCGGCCCAGAGGCAAGGTGTCTTGCCCGACCAGCTGTCCTTGCTGGTTGAAGTAATCGACGACGAACGAATCGACCATGTCGTATTCGGCGACCAGCTGCCAGAGATTCGACCCGGGGCCGTTCTCCAGCGACGAGCCGAACGGACGCGCCCAGTTGTCCGCGCGCCAGATGCGGTACGACTGGAAATCGATCTCATTGAGGCGCACGTCCGGCGTCACCTCGCTGCTATTGTCCCAGAACAGGTGCACGTGCCGGTCGGTCGGCCACAAGCGCAGACCCGGCGCCGGCGGGGCCATGCCCACGAGCCAACGCACCTGCGATTCGGCGCCGCCGATGCCCGTGCAACCCTGCTTGTCTCGGTCGTCGACGTCCGTCTGCCAGCAGTTCCAGAACGTCTCGATGTCGTATTGCGTGCAACGGGCTTCGTCGGGTGCGAACTGGTAGAAGTTCGAGGGGAACGGCTTGCGCCGGAAGCACTCGAAGCAGTTGTCCATGTTGACCATGACGCAGGTCTTGGTGCGGCCGGGGTTGAGCGGGTCCGGAATCTGGAACAGGTCTTCCGGCTGCACCGGCTGGAAGTTGTTCAGCAGGTAGTCCGTGCTGACGCAGGTAGGATCGCCGACATCGGGATAGATCTGATCGAACTCGGCCGGGTTGGCGAAATCCTCACGGCAGACGATCGACTCGCGTCCGTTGAAGCCGGTCTGGATCGTGAGGGACGGGTCGTTGAGGCTGGGGTAGTTGGGCACGCGGTCGAAGTAGGCGCCGTAGAACGTGAGCATCGCCTCGGCGCAGTTGCGCAGCATGCCCTCGAGCCCCTCGCCCAGGACGATGGCGACCTGGAAGGTGAGGTTCTCGTCGGGACGCAACCGGGAGAACGGGCCGGCCGCCACGATGAAGCGGTAATCGTCCTCCTTGCCGACCGGAGCGTTGCCGTCGCGGGCGCCGCTGCTGAGCGTCTCGTAGCGCTCGAGGTCGTTGGTCGGGTCGCCGCCCTGGTCGAAAGGCGCCTGCCCGCTGAAATGACGGAACGTCCGCAGGCCGACGGTCCGCGGCGCCCGCACGCCCGCCGGGTCGGTAGCGTGGCCAAGGAACGCGACCCCCATGTAGCCGGACAGCTTGTCGCCCTCTTCGGGCGCGTCGTACATGTAGCCGACCTCGACCGGCACGAAGGTGCCGTCCGACGCCCGCACGGCGCCGGAGAACGACCCGACCAGGTCGTCGCGATAGCCGGCGGGGTTGCTTCGGTTGGCCACGTCAGCGTCGGCAAACAGACCGATGTAGATGTTCGTGATATCGGTGACGCCGACGTTGGTGATCGTGTATTCGAAGCCCACGAAATCGTTCACCTGGTCGTTCTCCCAGGCGTAGGCTTCCTGCACCACGCGGATGTTCAGCGGGGTGTGGTCGGGGAAGATCTCCTGGGCGGTGCGCGTGTTGTCGTAGAGCGTCATGACAACCATCTGGTTGCCGATCTGCGCGAAGTCCTCGTCGATCAGGCCGTCGCCGTCGTCGTCGTAACCGTTCAGCGTCTCTTCATCGATGCGCTCGCGGCCGAACTCGTCGACGTCCTCGTCGTCGTTCGGATTCGGTTCGGGGAACCGACGGCCGCTGGCGATGTCGTTGCCGGGCGGGCGCACCAGCTTGGTGCCGATGGCCTCGTACATGGTGTCCTCGGGGTTGGGCAACGGGCGCATTTCCGTCTGGTACTGGCCTGTCGAGACCAGGCGCTCGCCCAGCAGCACGCCGCCCACCCACAGACCCGCGGCGAACAGGTACTCGTCGCCCGAACCGGCCGGCCACTGGGCCGATGGTTGTTCGGAGAACGGGAACCGGGAGCCTGGGTACGAGCCGATGAGGCCGCCCCAGTTCGAGAGGTGGATGTGCAGGTTGCCCGCGTTCATCACGTAGGAACCGTCGACGACGAGCACGCCGTGCGGATCGTAGAGGTAGTCCTCGCCGGGATCCAGTTCGATCCACGCACCGGCTGGTCCGGCCGCGCCGAGCAGCAAGGCGATCGCTGCCAACAAGCCCGTCGCGTAGGGCCAGCGGACCGCAGTCGTGATGCCGTTGCGGGTCATCTCGTCACCTTTCCCGGGGCCGCAAGGACGCGCCCCGCCTTCCCGGCCGCTAGAATCGCCAGCCGAGCCCGATCCGGAAGAGCCGATGCTGGGCGAAGACCCGCGGATCCCGGATGAGGATGAACTCGTCGAAACCGTCGCCGTCCTGGTCCTGCAGGATCGCGCCGCCCAGCTTGCCCGTCTCGGTGAGGTAGGCGACGCCGGCGTTGTTCGCGTTGGTCATTCCCGGCGAGATGCCTGGCTGCGAGGAGATGACCTGGTCCTGGTTCAGCAGGTTCAGGCCCTGCAGGTAGAGGGTCAGGCGCTGGCCGTACATGTTGATCTGGCGCTGGAACTGCAGGCTGACGTCGATGGTCGACGGGTAGCGCCTGCTGTTCTCGAGCAACGGGTTCTGACGCCGCTCGAAACGGTCGAACGGGGTCCAAGGAAATCCCGAGCCGTAGCTCATGTCGATGCCTCCGCTCCAGACCCCGGGCTTCTCGAGGTAGAGGCCGACGTTGACCGTGTGCCGCTGGTCCCAGTTCAAGGGCATCTCCTGGCTCGGCAGGAACTGCAGGCCCTCGGGGTTGCCGCCGAACTCCGGCTCGCTCGCCACGCCGTCGGCGTAGGCGAAGGTGTACGCCATGTCGAAGCTCCAGTTCTGGCTGAAGCGCTTCTCCAGGGAGAACTCCATGCCGCGGGCCGAGGCGTACGCCCGGTTGATATAACGCGAGAGCGTGTTGCCTGTCGTCGCGTCGGTCACCTGCGTCGCCGAGATCAGGTCGTAGATGTCCTTCGAGTAGATGGCGAACGTGCCCGCGATGAAATCGGAGAACTGGTGCTGCAGCGCCGCCTGGTAGCTGATCGTGGTCTCCGCCTGCAGGTTGGGGTTGCCGATGGTGCCGAGGTTGCCCACGGTCTCCTGGCTGGCGAACAGGTTGGCGCGGTCGGGGAACTGCACGAAGCGGCCGTAATGGAAGCTGAAGCCGTCACGCTCGGTGATCGGGAAGGCGAAGCCCAGGCGCGGCGAGAACTGCGTCTTGTACTTGATCAGGTTGCGGTCGACGTCGTCGTTGCGCAGCAGGATCTCCGCCGCGGTCCCCGGCGAGAACATGTCCCAGCGGAACCCGAAGTTCATCACCATGCCTTCGTACTCCCAGCGGTCCTGCAGGTACCAGGAGACCTCCGGGTTGAAGGTGTGGAATTCGTTGCGATTGCTGCCGAGCCGAGATAGGCCGGTGAATCGGTTCTGCACCACGCGGCCGGGTTGCGAGATCGCCAGTTCCTCGAGGTCGTTGTAGACGAGGTTGATGCCGGTCTTGATCAGGTGGCCTTCCCAGCGGGCGCTGGTCAGGTCGAACCGCAGCGAATAGGTGCGGCTGTACTGCTCGGACCAGAACGGGAAATCACTCGTCGTGACGTAGAGCGGGTTCAACGGGTCGGTGTAGTAGTCCGAGCCGGTCTGATAGATGTTGGCCTGGCCCCCGAAAACGTCCGGCGACCAGATGCCGCCGTGGTGATACTCGTAAGGATCCTTGCCGTTGACATTGGTGCGGGTGTCGAAGGCCACGAGCGCCAGCGCCACGGTGTAGAACGTGGAGCCGTCGAGGCGGTGCTTCCAGACGAGCTTGGAGCTCTGGCTGAAGGTCGAGCTCTCCGCGTTGTTGTTGGCCGCGTTGTACGCCGTGTACGAGGAGTCTTCCTGGACCGTGGAGAAGCGCGAGTACGGATACCGGTAGCCCTCGAAGACCGGCTGGGCGACCACCGTGTAGAGGCGGTTGTCGGCCGCCGAGCGGACCTCGATGATCGGCATGGTCTGTCGGATGGTCGAGGCGTTGCGCGTGTCGAGCACGATCGCCGGCCGGGACAAACGGAGCATGTCGTTGTACCACGGTCCATAGTAGACCGGGATGTGACGCCCGAGGTACAGGTAGGCATCCTCGTTCTCGCCCGTGCGCAGGGCGACCACCAGGGGCATGTAGATCAACCGCTGCGAGTAGCCCGAGATGCTCCAGTTCGGCGAGTAGCTCTGGTACCAACCGCCGGAATACGTGTACTCGGCCGTCAGTTCCTTGGAGCCGGTCTCGTCGAAGAAATAGGCGAGCTTGGCCGAGCCGCGTACGGTGTTGCTCTGGCGGCGGCGGAACGACAGCAGGCTGGTGTCGCCCAGGTTGAGGTCGAACTCGGGCCGGTTGGCGACGGAGAAGTTCTCGCCGTCGTTCCAGCTGAGGTCGCCGGACAGGTAGTACGTCAGGTTCTTGATCGGCGAGGGGCCGCCGAAGCCGTACTCGAAGCGGTCGAAGTTGGTGAACGTGCGGTCCTGCCGGCCGAAGTCGTCCGTCAAGAAGCGCAGGTTGCCCTCGAAACGCTCGCGCGAACCGGTGCGCGTGGTGATGTTGATGACGCCGGACAGGGCGTTGCCGTACTCGGCGTCGAGGCCGCCGGTGACCGCCTGCACGCTCTCGACCGCGAGCGTCGAGACCGAGAGGGTCTGGCCGCCGATGGGGTTGTCGACCGAGACGCCGTCGATCTGCGTCTGGACCTCGCCCGAACGGCCGCCGCGCACGTACAGCTGGCCGGCGCGCATGATGATGCCGGCCTCGCGCTGCAGGGCCTGGTCGATCGAGTCGATGGCGTACCGCTCGAACTTCTCGCTGCCCACCTCGCGCGCGGTCACGGCGCTGCGGACCTCGACCATGTACCGGGCGGCGTCGACGTCGAACGCCTGCAAGGTCTCGACGATCGTCACCTTCAGCACGAATGGGATGTCGACGGTCTCGCCCGCCCTGACGGTCACCGTCTGCTCGGCCGGCTCATAGCCCAGGTAGAGCACGCGCACAGTGTAGGTGCCCGGCGCCAGGTTCCGGAAGTAGAACGCGCCGCCGCCGAGGGTCATGGTTCCACGGGACGTCTTGTCGATGATGACGTTCGCGTAGTCGAGCAGTTCGCCGGATTCCCCATCCTTGACCGTGCCGCGGATCATCCCGACCTGAGCCTGGGCGAAGGCATCGCCGGCTCCCACCGTCAGGATGGCAGCGAACGTGACAAGACCGAGGACGATCCGCGCAGGACGCAGACGCCGGAGCATGTGGGAGCTCCTTTCCGTAGGAACCATTCCGGCAGTACCCGGGGTCCCCTGGGACCGGCGAGGCATTCGCGACATTGGCACCGGTCAACACCCGGTTCGTGTGGGGCACACCGGAGGACGATCTACGCGAGCAACCGCATGCAAGCGGCCAGTTTTTGCGGGTTTCGCCTCCGAACCAGCAACCGATGGCTAAATGTAGAGATCGGGTATTGGCGTGTCAATAAATTGCTATCCGGCATGATGATCGCTCGGCGGGCACCGCAACAGGTGCCCATCGTCGCGCGCGCGCAGCGGTGGCAACGCCAGGCGGCAGCCGGGTTCGACGATGCGGCAGCGGTCCGCATACGGGCAGCCCGCAGTCGACAGCATCGAAAGCGCCTCCGACATGGCCGACGCCGGCGATCCCGTTGAAGCCGGCGATCCAGCCGCCGCCAGGCGCGCGGGCGCGGCCGCGGCCAGGTCGCAGGTCAACGGATGGCGTGGCTGACCGACCTGGCCGGGGCGATAAGACTCCACCAGACGACCGGCGTGCAGCACGATGATCCGATCGCAACGCTGTTCCAGCATCGCCAGGTCGTGGGAGATCAGCACGAGCGCCAATCCGTGTTCCCGCTGTGACCACGCGAGCAGATCGAGCAGCCGACGGCGTCGCTCGGGGTCGAGCGAGCTGGCCGGCTCGTCGGCGATCACGACCAGCGGCGAGGCCGCCAGCGCCCGCGCCAGCTGGGCGCGTTGACGCTGCCCCCCCGAAGCGGCGTGGGGTCGGCGGCCTGCGGTCTCGGGGTCGAGGTCCAGGGCTTGTAGCAGCTGCGCGGACCGTTCGGCGGCCTGGCGCTTCTCGTGGCCGGCCGCGCGCGCCGCCTCTTGCACCGCCGCCGCCAGCGACTGGCGAGGATCGAGCGCGGCCGCCGCGTCCTGGCTCACCAGCTGCACGGCCCGGCGCCGCCGCGCCCGCGGCCAGCCCGCGTCTGGCGCCAGCTCGAGCGACCCCGCCGCCAGCGGCAGCCAGCCGGCGAGCGCGCGCGCGAGCGTGGTCTTGCCCGCGCCCGATTCGCCGGCCACACCGACGGTCTGCCCCAGGTGAAGGTCCAGGTCGAGCGGGTGCACGAGGCGGCGCCGTGGCCCCGTCCCCG
>CAZVWL010000048.1:0-15120 GCA_964630845.1 uncultured Fibrobacteraceae bacterium | reverse complement strand
GGGGCCCGAAGGAGCGCACTAATCAACGCTTGACTAGCCGTTCCATATCACTTGATCAGGGCCAGGCGCTGGTTGAGTTGGCGGCCGTCCGCGGTCAGCCGCGCCAGGTACACGCCTGCCGCGACGGCCCTGCCGGCCTGATCGCGTCCGTTCCAGCGGAATTCGTGCCGCCCGATCGGCAAGTCACCGTCGTGGATCTGGGCCACGCGGCGACCGGCCACGTCGTAGATCACCAGCCGGGCGGGACCGGCCTGGGCGAGGTCGAAGGCGATGGTCGTGGCGGGATTGAACGGGTTGGGGTAAGGCGTCAAGAGCGCCGTCACGCGCGGGGCGACCCCTCCTCCGGTGCCGCCGGGAGTCGGCTGGACGACGGTGAGCACCTGGTTGGCCTCGACGTTGCGCACGACCTGGAACGCGCCGCTCGGCCAACGGATCACCAGGCTGTCGACCATCGCCACCGTGCCCAGGCCGAAGTGTACCCGCGTGGGCTCGCTCGACGGGCCGGTGCGCGCGGCGACCTGCCGCATGAAGGTCTGCTCGCCCGCGTGCGCGCGCAGCACCGCCCCATAAGGATCGCGGTGCCCCGAATACCCGATCGGGTCCACCTGCAGCCAGTTGCCGCGGATCATCGTGTTGCGCAGGACGAGGGCCGGCGCGCCATCGAAGTCCACCACCACATCGATGCCGCCGTCGCCGTCGAGGTCGCCGGCCAGGGCCGCCACCGCCGGTCCAGCCAGATCGGGCAGCAGCAACGGCGCCTCTTGCCAGTTGCCATGACCGTCGCCCAGCAGGAGCCGCGCCGGCTGGCGATGCCGGATCAGGAACAGGTCGAGGAATCCATCGTTGTTGAAGTCCGCGAGGACCGCATCGCGACCGGCCCCGGTCGTGCGCGTCACGGGATCGGCCTCCATGACGAAAGTGCCGTCGTACTGGGTCAAGAGGACGTCCGCCGCCCCGTCCTGCACCACGTAGAGGTCGAAGTCGCCGTCGTTGTCGTAGTCGCCCCAGGCGGCCGTGCCGCCGCGCCAGGGCACGCGCAACCCGCCGTGGGTGGCGTTGGCCACGCGCACCGGCAGGAGGTTGTGCGCCAGCACGTTCTCGCCGAAGAGGTTGACCATGTAGAGGTCGACACGGCCGTCCCGGTCGTAGTCGCACCACGCGCCGGCCACCGTGCGCGCGAAGCTGTGACCGGGCAGGATGCCGAGCACCTCGTAATCGCCGAGCGCGGCGCCGCTGCGGTCCGGCGCGCGCAGGATCAGATCCGGCGAACCGTCACGCACCAGATGCAGATCCAGCTTTCCATCCCGATCGACATCGACCCAGCCAGCGCCCACGACGTCCGTCAGCTGGTCGGAGAGCCACTCGTGCGCCGGCGCGAACACGCCTACGGCGGACTGGCGCAACAGGACCGCCGGCTGGCCGGCACGAATCAGCAGGCATTCGCGCAAGCCGTTGCCGTTGATGTCGGCCCAGACCGCCGCGATCGATTCACCGCTGGTGGCCGGGGCCGGCAACGAGACGGCGGTGAACTGCCAGCTGCCGTCGTTGCGCAGCAAGACGTCCGGCTCGCCCGCGCGGACGAGGTAGATGTCGAGCGCCCCATCGTTGTCATGGTCGACGAATTGTCCACCACGACCAGCAGCCGCCGCCTCGAGTTGCGGCACCTGCACCGCCGTCAGCGGCGGGTGCGTGTAGGCGCCCGAGACGGTTGGGATCGGCCCGTCTTCGAGCACCAGCACCGTCGCCGGCGGCGGCGCGCGCCAGCCAGGCACCTCCAGCCAGGTCACCAGGTACGACCCCTCCGACGGCACGAAGACCGTCCGTGTGCCCGTGCCCGACTTGCTGTAACCGCCGGCCCCGGTGACGCGCCAAGGCGCCAGCAGCTCCGCCGGGGTCACCACGAGGTCGATCGGCAGACGCCCGATGCCATCGCGGAAATCGAACGTGACGACCTCGCCGGGCTCGCTGATCGCGTCCAGATACAGCGCGATCGGCTGACCGCGCCACCAGCGCGCAGGTGGATCGGTGTCCGGGCTGAACGTCGTGAATGCCGGCGCGCCGAAGAGATCCGTATCGTCGCCGAAATTGCGCTTCTGCTCCAGGTCCCAGCGTCCGTCGGCCTGCACGAGCGTGATCATGTAATGCAGGTTGGGCAGCTGCTGCTCCTGGTTGTTCGAACCACGCCAGTCGACGTGCCAGATCGCCAGGCCCTCGTCCGGCAAACCTGCGTCGCGTCCGGTCCGCCGCCGGTTCTCCAGGATGTACAGCTCCGTGGTGGTCTGCGGGTGCGGCAGCACATAGACCTTGTTCGAGGCCGGCAGCTCCTGCTCCAGCATGATGCCGTCCAGGAGCACCGACTCGGTCCAGCCGATCAGGTGCTTGAGCGGACCGCTCGGCTGGACAGGGTCGCGGGCGTTGCCCCCGTTGCTCATCAGGCAGTAATACCCGATGCCGTTGGAGCTGTTGTCCAGGTCGTAGAGGTCGGGCCACTGGCACAGGGCGTGCCCGATCTCGTGCACGGGGGTGCCGAGCGTGGGGCCGTTGGCCAGGGGCGAGATCTGCCACAGACGCGCCGTGACGCCCCCGGACTGGAAACCGAACTCGCCCGCCTGGGGCCACAGGCCGCGCCCCCAGACCCAGGCGGGCGAGCCCGCGTAGAAGCAGCTGATGAGGTCGATGTATCCGTCGCCGTTGGCGTCGTAGTCGCTGAAATCGAACCCGCGCCGTTCCAGTTCCTGGAGCGCCTCGGTCACCAGCAGGCGCGCGCGCCAGCCCATCGCCGCGTTGGGATCCTCGTACCAGGACTTCGGATGGGCCGCGCGGTAGTAGTACGGCGTCACGTAGTGCGTGAGATCCAGCCTGCCGGCCGAGATGTCGCGGTAGTAGTCACGCACCGAACCGTTGTTGCCGTTGCCCGTGTAGCCCAGCTGATTGAGGAACGCGTCCATCTCGGCGGGGTCGACCGATGCCGCCTGATCGCTGAAGTCCACGAGCAACGCGATGCCTCGCACCGGTCCGTTGACCGCCGGCACCGGGTATGACGTTTTTTCCTGAGGATCGCGAGGCCCCGGCACGAACGTGGGTGGCGACGCCGCGCGCTCGGCGGCGACCCGCGCCATCAGCACGGCCGGCGGCAAGGCGACGCCGCGGGCCAGCCCGGCCGGCACGGGATCGCCGGCCACGACGCCGGTGCTGACGAGGTCGGCATCGCCGGCACGGTATTGCGCGTAGCAGAGGAATCCCGTGTCCGGGTCGAGCACCAGGGTGTACCCGTCGCGATCCTCGGCACGCACGTAGTAGCGATCGCCGAACAGCCGGACCTCGACGCGCGTGCCGTCGGGCTGGTCGGCGAACGCTTCCAGGCCGTTGACCTGGCAGGCGCGGGCCGGCGACATCGCCGCGTCGACGCCGATCAGCGGCAGGATCAGCAGCAGCGATGTGACGAGGCCGTGACGACGCATGACGCGTATCCCTGCGGTGGCAGGACCTCCGGCGCCGGGCGCTTGCGGGCGCCACCGGATACCGGATCATCACGGTGATAGATACGGAAAAATCCCTCGCGAGGCAACGGTCAGGCGTTCGATGCCCCGTCCTGCTCCCCCTGCGGCTCGGTCGTCGGCATCTCGAAGTGCTGGCGGCAACGAGCCTCGTACATGCCCGTCGCCCCCACCTGGATCCGGTCGCGGCTCGGCGTCAGACGCTGGGTGAACCCGGCCGGGTCGCCGCAGACCATGCAGATCGCCAGCTGTTTGGTCACGTACTCCGCTCGGCACATCAAGGCCGGCATCGGACCGAACGGCAGTCCTCGGTAGTCCAGGTCCAGGCCGGCCACGATGACGCGCTTGCCCTGGTTCGCCAGGCGGTCGCAGACGTCGACCAGGTCGTCGGCGAAGAACTGGCATTCGTCGATCGCGACCAGCTCGGTGCGGTCGTCGACGGCGGCCAGGATCTCCCCGGCGGTCGAGACCGCGATCGACGGCAGGCTCTGCCGGCTGTGGCTGACGATGCTCGCCGCGTCGTAACGGGCGTCGATGGCGTGCTTGAAGATCTGCACGCGCTGGCGGGCGATCTCCGCGCGACGCAAGCGCCGGATCAGTTCCTCGCTCTTGCCGGAGAACATCGGGCCGCAGATCACCTCGATCCAGCCGGTCTT
The DNA here is from genome assembly GCA_964630845.1 of uncultured Fibrobacteraceae bacterium. Taxonomy (GTDB): domain Bacteria; phylum Krumholzibacteriota; class Krumholzibacteriia; order LZORAL124-64-63; family LZORAL124-64-63; genus Glo-17. The sequence goes on along the minus strand of CAZVWL010000048.1, from coordinate 10,967 downwards.
GCCCTTGACGATCTGCACCGCACCTCCGATCCGCGCGCGCGCGGCGGCCCGGCATGTCCGGACGTCCCCGCGGCGGCAGGGCGAGCATGGTAACCTCTGCGGCGGCCCATGGCAACGAGGCGTTGCCGGCGGTGGCGCGCCGCTTCGCGCGGCCCGGGCACAACGCGCTTGGTGCCGCTTGCCCGGTGTGCTAGGATCTTGCGGTCAGCGCGCGCGTTCCTGCCGACCCCCGGCCTCCGGACCGGGGGTCGGTTTTATTTCGGGCACGGGTGGTCTTCAGGAGTACAGGCCGGGATCGATCGAGAGGCTGCGGGCCTCGTTGCGCAGCCGACGGAACCCCTCGGCCGAGACGCCCAGCAACGCGGCCGCGCGGCTGTGCTCGTGGCGCATGTCATCGGCCTCGGGATCGGCGCTGCTCGTGCAGGCGGCGATGTCCTCGCCGAGCGCGATCATGGCGGCGAGGTCGCGGCAGGCGATGTCCGGATGATCGAGGCGGTGGTGCCAGCGCACGCCCTGCTCGAGTTCCTCGCTGAGGTTCCATTCCTTGATCAGCAGCGCGCCGAGGTCGCCGTGGTCGAAGCCGAGGAGTTCCTGCTCGACGACGTGGTACGGCAGGCCCTCGGCGGCCGACACCGTCAGCACCTGGTGGAAGAGATCGAGGTGGCTGCGGGCCAGCACGAGCTGCCCGATGTTCTGCATCAGCCCGCCCACGAAGACGGTTTCCGGTTCGGCGCGGCGAACCGACTGGGCGACCAGCTGCGCGGCCATCGCCGACAGGACCGACTGACGCCAGATCTTCTGGAACAGCAGGCCGGCGCCGGCGCCCAGGAACACCGACCGCGTCGCGGTGACCAGCGTCCAGTTGCGGATCGTGACGAAGCCCAGGCGCACGATCGCTTCCGAGACCGTCTTGATCTCACGGACCGCGCCGTAGAACGGGCTGTTGGCGATGCGCAGGATCTTCGCGGTCAACGCCTGGTCCATGGCGACGGCACGCTCGAGGCGCGTGGCGGTCGTGCGGGGATCCTCGATCACCGAGAGGATGTGCAACGCCGCCCGGGGCAGCGCCGGCAGGTCGCCGCTCTGGTGAAGGATCTCCGCCGCCGCGAGCGGCGCCCTCGGCGGCGCCAGGTCGAGCGCGGGCTGCGACGGTGCCGGTCCACCCAGCACGGCCTCTTCCCAGGCCCGCACGATGGCGTCGGCCTCGGCCTGGGCCTGGCAGTGGCGCAGCGCGCTCGTGGGCATCGCCTCGACGACCGGATCCGGCGGCAGCGTGACTGCAGGCGGCAGCGCCTCCGCCGAGGTCGCAGGCTGCGATGCGCCCGTCGCCTGGGCGTCGACGTCGGGTTCGGCCGCTTCGTCGTGAACCGGTGCGCCCGCGGGCTCGCCGACCGAGCCGAGCGCCAAGTCCTCGGCCTCGGCCTGCGTGCGCAATCGGTTGCGTCGCCGATGCAACTCCTGCTTGAGCATCGCGGCGACCTCGCCCTCGGGCGTCAGCTCGCCGTTCTGCCACAAACGCAGGCGTTGCACGGCGTGGCGTGCGAGGTACTCGGCCACCGCCAGGTCGGCTTCCTGGCCGGGCTCGCCGTCCAGGTAGATGAACGTGCTCCAGTGGTCGCGCGCCGGCAACGGCAGCAGCACGATGCGGCGCTCGCCGGCGCCGCGGCCGAGCAACAGGGTGAGGTCGACCGGGAACGCCTTGATCGGCACCGGCCCGGCGTACACCTGGCGTTCCCGCGCGACGGCCGCGAACAGGTCGTCGCCGTCGTTCGGGATCGGCGCGCGCCCGTCCGGACGGCGCGATTTCGCCTCGGCGGGCATGGTGATGTTGCGTTCGCCACAGACCTGCAGGCCGGAACGCCACTGCTTCAAGAGCAGCATGCGCAGGCCGGTGCGCGCGGCCAGGCGGGCGAAGAAGGCCGGCATCTCGGCCGGCCGCGTCAGGCCGTCGATCTCGACGAGGCCGGCGCGCAGGCGGCCGAGGCTGTCGCGAGAGGCGGCCGACCCCGGGCGCGTGGCGGCAGCAGGCGCGCCCGTGGCGGCCGGCGCGCTCGCGTCGTCCAGCTCGCCGATCCGGCGGCGCAGGCGGCCGAGGCTGTCCAGGACCTGATTGAGCTCTTGTTTGTCGCCGGGCACGACGGTCCTTCGGGCTGAACGCTGCGACCCCATGCTCTCGCGGTAGTGATCGGCAGGAATCGCGCCCGATTTGACTTATTTTTCCGCCTTGCCTTTACTTTCGCGGCCCGCGGGTCCTCGCGGGCGCTGCGAGCGCGCGGGCGCCTCGGGGAGGTATCATGACCGTCCGCATCACCAAGGCGTTCAGCTTCGACGCCGCCCATTACCTCCCGCACGTGCCCCCCGGGCACAAGTGCGGCCGGCTGCACGGCCACTGCTATCAGGTGATCCTGGGCCTGGAGGGACCGCTGGACGAGCGCCTGGGCTGGGTTCAGGACTACGGCGAGGTCAAGGCTGCCTGCAAGCCGCTGCTGGCGCGGTTCGACCACGCCTGCCTCAACGACCTGCCCGGGCTCGAGAACCCGACGGCCGAGCTGCTGGCCGTGTTCATCTACGAGCAGCTGAAGCCGTCGCTGCCGCTGCTGGTCGACGTGACGGTCTGCGAGAGCCCGACGAGCACGGCCGTCTACCGTCCGGGCCCTTGAGCGGGCCCCGGACGGGATCCTAGCGCCGCGCGACCCGCTCCAGGTAGCCCGCCGGCAGCCAACCCACCCAGTCGCCACCCAGGCCGATCCGCGCCCAACCGTCGCGTTCGCCTCGGATCTCCAGCACGAGGCCGTCGTGCACCCGGAAGACCTCGGAGAAGGTGGTGGCCGGACCGCTGCGCACGGCGACTTCCGGGCCGATCACGACGGCGAGGTCGCGCCGGACCTCGGCATACCAGCGGGTCGCGGTCACGACGAGGACCAGCGCCAGCGCGCCGGCCAGCGCCAGACGCCAGCGGCGCCAGGCCGCGGTCGTCCAGCCGCGGCGCCAGGTCCAGGCCGTGGCGAGCGCGGTCAACCCGCTGAGGAGCACCAGGAGCGCGGCCCATTCGTCGAGCGACAGCAGGTGCGCGGCCGCGTCGAGCTGGGCCACCAGGGGCGGCAAGGCGCCGCCCGCCAGCTCGAGGTCGCGGGTGTGCGAGCGGACCCAGGCGAGGTTCGTGCGCAGGTCGCGATCGCGCGGCGCCAGGCGCTGGGCCCGCAGGTAGCTGGCGATGGCCCGGCCGAGTTCGCCCCGGCGGGCGTGCGTGTTGCCGAGGTTGTAGTGCAGGACCGCGTCGTCGGCGCCGGCGGTCAGGGCCTGGCGGTAGCGGTCGAGCGCGGCCTCGAGGTCGCCCTCGGTGTAGGCCTGGTTGCCCTCCGCGAGCAGGCGCGCCGGGTCGACGCCGGGAGCCGGCGCCGGACCGATGGCGGCGGCAGGGGCGGCCGCCACGGCGGCCCCCAGGATCAGGATCAGGGAACGCGCGGCCAGACCGGCCTTCGGGCGGTCGGAGGCCCGCTGAATGGCCGCCAGCAGATCCCGGGCCTCGCGGGCCAGCGCCGGCACGTCGAGCGTGGCGGCGCCTCCGAAACGGGCGTGGTCGCAAGCCTCGAGGATCGACGCCAGCCGGCCGCCGGCGGCTGCGTGCCCACGCGCGTCGCACCAGACCCGCACGTCGGCAGCGGTGACCGCGGCCGCGGCACGGCCCGTGCGATCGGCGACGTAGCCGGTGATCGTGCGGGCGAGTTCGCCGGCCTCGCCACCGTTCGCGGCCAGCCCGGACAGGATCTTCTGGGCGCGCGGCCACGCCTGGCGCTGCCGCTGCCCGAGCGGGTCGCGCGCGGCGACCTCCTGGCGGCGCAGGCGCCAACGATAGCCGCCCAGCAGAACCCAGGGCACGAGCGCGGCGGCCCACCACAACGGGCGGTGCAGCAGCGGCGGCGCCTGGCGGCGTAGGCTGCCGCTGGCGGTGTGGACGAACGCGAGGTCGTGGCCGAGGCGCGCGATCTCCGTGCGGCGGAAACCGGACGGGTCGTCGCCCGCGACCGGAAGGTCGCTCGGTGTGACGATCAACGCCGACGTCCTGGCACGCACCGTACGATAGGCGCCGGCGCCGGTGTCGAAGTACGTCAGCGTCACCGGCGGCAGGGCGACCTCGCCTTCGCGGGTTGGCACCACGGCCAGTTCCTGGCGGAGCGTGGCCTGGAAGCGCTGCCCGGAGGGATCCTCGCGCAGGTTCTCGCCGGCCGGGTGCACCCGCAGGCCGTCTTGCGAGGGCACGGTCAGCCCCGCGAAGCTCTTGAGGAAGGCGTCGGCCGCCACCTCGACGGCGAGCGACAGGGGCTCGCCGCGCGGGATCGTATCGCGGCTGACCCTGGCCGTCAGAGCCAGGCTGCCGGCGACGATGCCGCTGAAGTCGTTGGGCCGTGGCGACGGCAGGTCGCGCACGTCGATCGTGATCGGTTCGGTGGCCAGCACCTGCGGGCCGCGCGGGCGGCGGCCGAAGAAGCGGTCGAACGGGTCGCTGGCGAGTTCCAGCCGCGCCGACTCGATGGTCAGGGCGCCGGCGCGCGTCGGGAAGAGGGCATAGCGGATCTCGGTGACGTCGTAGGGCGCACCGGCGTGGGTCATCCGGTAGTTCCGCTCCGGCGGCAGGTCGATGCGCCAGAATCCCTCTGTGCGCGGCGGCGTGTAGGACGGCCTCCCGGTGCCCTGGCGTAGACGGTGATAGCGGAACGTCAGGATGATCTGCTGCCCCAGCCAGACCTGATCGGCGTCCACCGTCATGGTGATGTATTCGGGATCGCCGGGGCGGCCGGCGCGCGGCCCGGCTGCCGTCGGGGCGACCGCTGGCGCGCCCGGCGTGGTCGCCGCCGGCGGTGGAGCCTGTGGCGCGGACGGCGATACGGTGATCCTGATCGGCGCGGTCTGGCAACGCTCCGAACCGACCGTGAACACGACGGCCGGGATGGTGAAATCGTCGGCGCGCTCGACCTCCAGGTAGTACGTCGCGGTGACGGCCATGCGGGTGCCGTCGGCGTCGAGGCTGAAGCGTTGGCTCGTGCCGCCGGGCACCACCCGGACGCCCTCGACGCGAGGCGGATCGTGCCGCGGCTGCTGCTGCGTCTGGCCTTCGACCGAGAGGGTCAGCACGAGGCGCTGGCCGGCGGCGACCGCGGTCCGGTCGACCTCGGCGCGGCAGGTCAAGCCGGCGGCCGCCGGCATGGCCGCGCCTAGAAGCACGATCAGGGGCACGAACGTGCGCACGATGGCCTCACGCGTCACCGTCACCACTGCCTCCCGCTACGCGCGCCTTCGCCACGCAGCCGCTGCTGGATGGAGCGCTTCAGCTCCTGCTCGTCACGGTCCAGGGCGTTCAACAGCTGCAGGGCCTGCTCGCGATCCATCTCCGGCGCCGCATCGTGCGGCTGCGGTTGCTCGGAGGCGTCCGGCGGCGTCGATGGCTGGTCGGTCTGATCGGGTCGCGGCTGCTCGGGCGCGTCGGCATCGCTGTCCTGCTGCTGGTCGCGATGCTGCTGCTGTTGTTCGCCGTCCTGCTGTTGCTGCTCGCCGTCCTGCTGTTGCTGCTCGCCGTCCTGCTGTTGTTGCTGTTGCTCTTGCTCTTGCTCTTGCTCTTGCTGCTGCTCCTGCTGCTCCTGCTGCTCCTGCTGCTGCTGCTGCTCCTGGAGCCGCAGGGCGGCCTCCAGGTTGTGCAGCGCGTCCGGCTGGCCCGGACTCAGCCGCAGGCTCTCGCGCAGATGCTCGACGGCTTGCTGCGCGTCGCCCTGCGCGAGCGCCGTGGTGCCGGCGTTGTAGCGGCTCTCGGCACGCAACTCGGCGTCGCGGCTCAGCGCCCGGGCACGCTCGAACTCCTGGGCGGCCTCCTCGTGGCGACCGAGGTGGAACAGCGCCTCGCCGACGGCGAGCGCCAGGCGCGGCTCGTCCGGCGCCTGCGCGCGAGCCAGCTCGAACTCCTGCAGGGCGGTCTCGAAATCGCCGGCGGCGTACGCCGCGCGCCCGCGCTCCATGGCCGCCGACCACGTGGGCTGAAGCACCTGCGCCATGGCGGGCGGAGCCATGGACAGCGCGGTGACGACGAGCCACGCCAGCAGCGCCGGCCCGGCGGCGGCGGGCGGACGGACGCCCCCGGCGACGGCGTCGCCGGCGTCGTGCCGCCGACGTCGCGGCGCGATGCCCATGGCCAGGCAGAAGTGCACGAGCGCCAGGCCAAGCGGCCACTGGTAGCGTTCCTGGTGACGGGTCACGCGCCGGTCGTCGAAGTCGCGCCGGCCGAGGTTGTCCAGCACCGCCCGCAACCGCTCGCCGGCCAGCCCGTCGCGGCCGATGCGGAACGCCGAGCCGCCGCCGATCGCCGCCAGGCGTTCGAGGGCGGCGAGGTCGAGCCGGGTCAGGACCAGGTTGCCCTCGGCATCCTTCAGGAACCCGGCCGCACGGCCCTGCGCGTCGGTGATCGGGATCAGCCCGCCGGTCGCCTCGCCGATGCCCACCGGGATGACCGTGATGCCCAGGCGCCGGCACGCCTCCGCCTCCAGCTCCCAGCCGCCCTCGAGGTCCTCGCCGTCGGTCACCAGCAGGATCGCCTGGAATCCGGGCAGGGCATCCGGTCCGGCGCCCGCTTGCAGCAGCTCGCGGCTCACGCGCAACGCCGTGCCGATGGCCGTGCCTTGCGCGGAGATCATGTCCGGCGCGGCCATCTTCAGGAAGACCTCGGCGGTGGCCAGGTCGCCGGTCAGGGGCGCCTGCACGAACGCCGCGCCGGCGAACAGCACGAGGCCCACCCGCCCGTCGCGGTGCTGCCGCAGGAAGGTGGTCAGCTCGGCCTTGGCCCGCTCCAGACGGTTGGGCGCCACGTCCTCGGCGAGCATCGACCGCGAGACATCCAGGGCGATGACCACGTCCTGACCACGCTGGGTGATCGTCACCTCGCTGGCGCCCCACTGCGGCCGGGCGAGCGCCAGCACGAGCCAGCACAGACCGCAGAGCTGGAAGAAACGCTGCCAGCCGCGCGTGCGCGCGTGCCAGGCCTCGCGGGCGGCGGACGCCTGCGGGCCGAGCAGCACGGTCGCGCGGCGATCGGCGCGCCGGTCGGCGGCCTTCAACAGCAGCCACAACAGCGGCGGCACGATCAGCGCGACGAGCCAGCCGGCGGCGGCGAAGACCATGCTCACCTTCCTTCCTGCGCGGGCGGCCGCGTCACGGCAGTCGCCTCAGCCAGACGCCCTGCAGCAGCGTCGCCAGGATGAGCAGCACCAGGCCGGGCGCGGCGAACCAGCCGGCCAGTTCCTGATGCCAGGTCGCGATGCGTGTCTCGTAGCGGGCGGTCTCCAGACGGTCGATCGTCGCGAACACGTCCGCAAGTTCTTCCGGGCTGGTCGCCCGCGCCATGATCCCGCCGGTACGCTCGGCGATGCGCGCGAGCAGGGCCTCGTCGATCTGCGTCTCGATCTGCTGCAACCGGCGACCGAACGGCGTGTCGACCGGGAACGGAGCCATCCCGTCGCGTCCGACCGCGATCGTGTAGACGCGTACGTCGAGCGCGCGGGCCATCTCGGCCGCGGTCTGTGGCTCGAGCGTCGGCACGTTGTTCACGCCGTCGGTCAGGAGGATGACCGTGCGGCTGGGCGACTCGCTGTGGCGCAGGCGTCCGACGGCCATCGCGAGCCCCAGTCCGATCGCCGTGCCATCCTCGATCAGGCCCGTCTGCACCTCGTCGAGGAACCCGATCAGGATCTGACGGTCGAGCGTCAGCGGGCACTGCGTGAACGCGCGCGACGCGAACAGCACCAGACCGATGCGGTCACGCGATCGCTTGAGGATGAACTCGCGGATCACGTCCTTGGCCGCCTCGAGCCGATCGCGGGGAGCGAAGTCGAGCGCCTGCATGCTGCCGCTGATGTCCAGGGCGATCATGATGTCGATGCCCTCGCCGGTGATCGAGGCGCCGCTGTGGCTGCGCCGCGGCTGCGCGAGCGCCACGACGAGCAGCAGCAGGGCCACCAGCACGAGCCAGGGAGCGGCGCGCCACAAGCGCAGCCGCAGGCTGGGCGGCTGGGGCCCGAAGACCGCCGTGTGGGCATGGCGCAGCACCGGCGTCGGCCCGGGCGCTCGCCGCCGCCACCAGAAGACCGCGACGACGGGCAGGGCCGCCAGCAGCAGCCACGGATGCGCAAGATTCAGCATGCGCCTCCTTCGTCCGACGCCACGCCGGCGGCGATGGGTCGCCCGGGATGCCGCGCGCGCAGCTCTTGCCAGGCCGTCGTCGCGGCGGCCAGCGACGCCGGCGCCACCGGCGACCAGCGTGGCTGCTCACGCAGGCGCTCGATGCCGGCCAGCGTCACGAGCAGGCACTCGCGGCAATGGCGGTGCGACACGGCCGGCGGCGCGTAGCGCAAGCGGTCGCACCGGGCGAGCACCTCGACCAGGTCGGCGACGTGAGCATCCGTCCACCCGGCCCGGCGCGCCGCCAAGGCGACCTCGCCGGCCGTCATCTCCGGCGCTGCGACGTGCAGCCGATCGGCCACGAATCGCCGCACGATGGACGCGAGCCGATCGAGGTAGCGGCGGCCGTCGGCGACGTCGACCCCGCCGTCTTGATCGCCGCCGCTCGTGCCGAGGTCGAGATCACGCAGGTCCTGCGCCGCGGCCAGCCAGGCGATCGGCGCCAGGGGCAGATCCTGCGCGCGCCGCGCGGCGGGGCGCCCCCGCCACCGCCGTCGCAGCAGCCAGACGCCGAGCGCCACCACGAGGATCGCCAGCAGCCAGGGCAGCCACCGGGGCAATCCACCCGGTCGACGGGGATCGCGCACCGGCAAGAACCGCTGGGGATCGTCGAGACGACCACGCACCTCGTGGGCCGGCCCGGCCGGACCATCGGCCCACGCGGCGCGCCACGGACCGAGGCGGTAGACCCGCCAGTGGGTGACCACCCTCGGCCCGGCGGCGGCCGGCAACGCCGCCAGCGTCGCCGCGAGTTCCCGTGGCGGCGGGGCCGAGACCGGTTCGAGCCAGGCGACGTCGACGCCGGCGGCGAGGTCGGCCACCGGCGGCGAACCAGGCGCCAGTTCGAGCACGACGGTGACCAGGTCGCCCAGCGCGACCGCCGTCGGCACCACCCGCAAGGCGATCGGTTGCGGCGCGGCCCGATCGGTCCAGGAGAATCGGGCCACTGCGGTGTCGGCGGGCGCGGTCGCGGTCGACTGCGCCACGGCCTGGCCGCAGGCGGCCACCACACAGGCCACCGCCAGGGCGAGCGTCCTGAGCGCTCGCCGATTGCTGCGGCCTGGTCGCGTCACCGCCGCCCCCCGCGCCGACGCCGGCCGGCTCGCGCTGCGAAGAAGCGCTGCAGCGGCAGCACGTAGCTGCCGGCCGCCGAGACGTCGACGAGGTCGACGCCGCTCTGGCGCAGCATGCGCTCGAGCTGCTCGTCGTGGCGGGCCGCCCGCTCGGCGACCTGGGCGCGCACACGCGCCTGGTCGGTGTCGACCAGGATATCCTGGCCGGTCTCGGCGTCGCGCCAGGCCACCAGCCCGACCGCCGGCAGTTCGCGCTCGCGCGGATCACGCAACCGCACGGCGACGCAGTCGTGCCGGCGAGCCACCGTGCGCAGGCTGCGGCTGAAGTCCCGCGCCCAGAAGTCGCTGACCAGGAACACCGTGGCCTTGCGCTTCAGCACGCGACCGATCAGCTCGAGCGGCGCCTCGAGGTCGGTGCCGCGGCCGCGCGGCCGCCAGGTCAACAGCTCGCGGATCAGGCGCAGCACGTGGCTGCGTCCCTTGGCGGGCGGGATGTACTTCTCGACATGATCGCTGAACAGCAGCAGGCCGACCTTGTCCTTGTTGCTGACCGCGGCGAACGCCAGCACGCCGCAGAGTTCGGCCGCGGTGGCCGCCTTGGTCCGCTCGCCGCTGCCGAAGCGACCGCTGGCCGACACGTCGGCCACCAGCAGCACGGTCAGCTCGCGTTCCTCGTCGAACTGCTTGACGAACGGCGCGTCCTGGCGCGCGGTCACGTTCCAGTCGATCGCGCGCACGTCGTCGCCCGGAACGTACTCCCGCACCTCGCGGAACTCGACGCCGCGACCGCGGAAGACCGAGTGGTACTCGCCGCTGAAGACCTCGTCGACCAGCCGCCGCGTGCGGATCTCGATGCGCCGCACGGCGGCCAGGATCTCGGCGGGGATGGCGGCGCCGGCCGTCGTCGACGTCCCGCGCCCGGCCGCCAGGCCACGTTCCTCTTGATGCTCGCGCGCAGGCACGGATCGTACGCTCCGGTCAGGGCACCTCGATGGCGTCGAAGAGCATGGTGACGATCGCGTCGCTGTCCAGTTCGCGGGCCTCGGCCTCGTAGGACAGCAGGATGCGGTGCCGCAGGGCAGCGTGGCCGACGGCCTTGATGTCCTCGGGCACCACGAAGGGGCGGCCGTGCAGCAGCGCCCGCGCCTTGCCGAGCCGCAGCAGGGCGAGGCTGGCGCGCGGCGACGCGCCGTAGTTCAGGAGCGGCGCGATGTCCAGCCCGTACCGGCGGGGATCGCGTGTGGCGAAGACGAGGTCCAGGATGTAGCTCTTGATCTTTTCGTCGACGAAGACCGACCCCGCCGCCTGGCGGAACTCCGTGATGTCGGCCGGCTCGATCACCGCGGCGGCGGTCGGCGCCTCGGCGCCGCCCTTGCGTTCGAGGATCTGCCGTTCTTCGTCCCGGTCCGGGGACCCGACCCGCAGCTTCAGCAGGAAACGGTCCACCTGCGCCTCCGGCAGCGGGTACGTGCCCTCCTGCTCGATCGGGTTCTGGGTCGCCAGCACCAGGAACGGGTCGGGCAGCGGGAAGGTGCGGTCGCCGATCGTCACCTGCCGCTCCTGCATGGCCTCCAGCAGGGCGCTCTGCACCTTGGCGGGCGCTCGGTTGATCTCATCGGCCAGGACGATGCTGGTGAAGATCGGGCCCGGTTTGACCGTGAAATCGCCCGTCTC
>CAZVWL010000047.1:0-15179 GCA_964630845.1 uncultured Fibrobacteraceae bacterium | reverse complement strand
ATGTTCAAGAACTGACCGCCCGCCAACCAGGCGAACCGGAGGTGCGCCGGCGCACGAACCATGACCGACGGACATGCACCGACGATCATCGACCGCGCGACTCGCATGAGTCGCGAAGGTCAATGATCGCCGCGGCCGCGTCGTCAGGATTCAGGTAGAACCGCATGGTGCCAGGTGGTCCCGGTTCCGTCGGGTGAGGCGCGCAGGTTGAAGGCTGGGCGGGGTGCGCCCAAGGCCTACCACCCCACCCGACCCGCGCTCACCAACCACCAAACACCGACCCCCAAACCCTACCAGTTCTCCCCCGCCACCTCATACTCCTCACGCCCCGCCTTACAAACCGGGCACTCATTGGGCGCCTTCGTCGATTCGTGGATATGGCCGCAGATCCGGCACTTCCAGCGCACGACGGTCTCCTTGGCGAAGACCTGATCCGCCGCCAGCACGTCCTTCAACGCGAGGTAGCGCGCCTCGTGTTCCTTCTCGACCTTGGCGACCATCTTGAAGGTCTTGGCGACGTCCTTGAAGCCTTCTTCCTCGGCGATGCGGGCGAATTCGGGGTAGAGGTCATTCCACTCCTCGTGCTCGCCGGCGGCGGCGGCGGCGAGGTTCTGGTCGGTCTGGCCCACGGTGCCGGCGGGGTAGCTGGCGGTGATCTCGACCATGCCGCCCTCGAGGTGGCCGAAGAAGAGGCGGGCGTGCTCCAGCTCGTTCTCGGCGGTCTCGAGGAAGATCTCGGCGATACGGTTGAGGCCCTCGGCGGCGGCCTGTTCGGCGTAGTAGGTGTAGCGGCCGCGGGCCTGGCTCTCGCCGGCGAAGGCCTTCAGCAGGTTCTGCTCGGTGCGGGTTCCCTTGAGGCTGGGCATGGTCGTCGCTCCCCGAAAAATGGTGGTGAACGTCATCGCAATTGACTGCCAACAACAATAGCCATCGAGCCTGTTTTTGGCGTAGGCACGTGATTTTGTGGGGCCAAACATGCGGGCCGCGTCTATGCTGCGCGCATGGGACACTTTCGCCGCCGACGCCGCGAGGCCCGCTGGCAAGCCGTGCGCCGCTTCGAGGCGGTGCTCTCGGCGGCCCGCGGCAAGAGCCGAGACCACTACGACCGCCGCGATCCCGAGCGGGGACCACGGCCGCGGTACCTGGAGCTGTCGCGCCAGGGCCGACTGTTCGATCGGCTGGCGGCGCTCGATTACGAGTACCTGCTGTCGCTCGATTTCGCGGCCTCGACCGACATGCTGCGGCTGCTGCTGCCGCAGTCGGTGCTGGGTCGCGCGCAGAACGGTCATGGCTTCTGGCGCGATGAGGACGGCACGCCGCTGGTCTTCCGCGACGCGACGTTCGACCGCGTCCTGAGCGCCTTGCAGAACGTCGATCCGGGCCTGACCGCGCGCCAGGTGCGCGGCGAGCGCAACCATCGCCTGCAGCGGCTCGAGGCCCATCTCGTGGCCAACCTCGATCAGCCCGAACTGCTGCTCGAGGTGGATGGGGAGCCGCTGCTGGGCGTGGAATTCCTGCGGGGTCGGGTGGTCGAGACGCGCGGGTTCTTGCGCGGGCTGCTGCTCGCCGGCTGGATGGACGACCTGCAGCGGCGGCGCGCCTGCATGGCGCTGCACCGGCGCACCTTCGCGGGCGACCCGCTGGAGATCGCCGGCGGCCAGACCTACGTGGTCAGGCCCGACCTGCTGGAGGCGGTCGGCATCGTGGATCCGGGCCAGGGGGAGTTTTCGCCGGAAGACATCGCCCGGCTGGTCGAGCTCGGCGTGATCGTGACCGCGGACCGGCTCTACACGCGGCCCGAGCACGAGCAGGCGTACTTCCGGCTGCGCGCGGGCGAGGGTGTGTGTGACGACCTCGCCCTGATTTGGGTGGGCGCCGTGTTCGGCGAGGACGCGTTCATCGGCGCCTTCTTGATGGACGCGGTCGACACCTACGACAAGTTCCTCTGGGAGTTCCGGCCCGGTGGCGTGGACGGGCGGCTGGCCACGCTGCTGCAGGCCCTCTGGCAGCAGCGGCACGGCGAGCCGCTGGTGCGCGACGAGGAGATCCTCGGAGTGATCCGCTTCGCGGCCAAGGCGAACCACCCTGCGTGCCTGCTCAGTTCCAGCCATCGCCGGTTCATCCAGACCGAGGAAGGCAGCAGGGTGCCCACGCTGTGGAACCACTGGCGCTTCGTGTCCGGCGACCCGGTCTTCGAGATCGAGCTGGGGTACAGCCGCTTCCCCTCGGCCAAATTCTACGACATCGCACACAAGCGGCTGGAGATGTTGCAGATCGACGTGCCGGAGGCGGACTTCGTGGTCAAGCCGGAGCGCCGGCGGCGGCGCTGAGCGCGCTTCACCGGAACGCCGCGATCCCCGTCACCGCCTGACCCACGATCAACGTGTGGATCTCGTGCGTGCCCTCGTACGTGTAGACCGACTCGAGGTTGGTCATGTGCCGGCCGGGGGAGTGCTCGTCCGTGATGCCGGCCGCGCCCAGGATCGACCTCGCCTCGCGGGCGACGTCCAGGGCCATGGCCACGTTGGCGCGCTTGGCCAGGGAGACCAGCGGGACCTCGTTGACCCCGCCGTCCTTCAGGCGCCCGAGCTGGATCACCAGCAACTGGCCCTGCGTGATCTGCGTGACCATGGTCGCGAGCTTGGCCTGGGTGAGCTGGAACGAGGCCAGCGGCTTGCCGAACTGCTCGCGCTCCAGGGCGTACCCGAGCGCCGTGTGGTAGCAGTCGGCGGCGGCGCCCACGGCGCCCCAGGCGATGCCGTAGCGGGCCTCGTTCAGGCAGCTCAGCGGGCCCTTGAGGCCCTCGATGCCGGGCAGACGCCGGTCGTCCGGGACGCGGACGGAGTCCATCACCAGCTCGCCGGTGTCCGAGGCGCGCAGGCTGAACTTGCCGTGCGTGGCCTGGGTCGAGAAGCCCGCGTCGCCGCGCTCGAGCACGAAGCCGCGCACCTTGCCGTCGTCCTCGTCGCGGGCCCAGATCAGAGCGAGGTCGGCGATGGTCGCGTTGGTGATCCACATCTTGCTGCCGGTAATCACCCAGCCGGGGCCGTCGCGGCGGCAGCGGGTCGCCATGCCGGCGGGGTCGGACCCGTGGCCGGCTTCGGTCAGGCCGAAGCAGCCGATCAGGCGGCCGGCTGCCAGCTCGGGCAGGTACCGGCGGCGCTGCTCGTCGCTGCCGTAGACGCTGATCGGCCACATGACCAGGGAGCCCTGCACGCTGGCGAAGCTGCGCAGGCCGCTGTCGCCGCGTTCGAGCTCCTCGCAGATGACGCCGTAGAGCGTGTAGCTCAGGCCGCTGCAGCCGGGGCCGCGCACGCTGGGGCCGAGCAGGCCGAGCGCGGCCAGCTCGGGCACCACCTCGAGCGGGAACGTTCCCGCGGCGTGGTGCCGGCGGATCAGGGGCATGAAGTCGCGTTCCACGAAGCGGCGCACGGTGGCCTGCACCGCGCGTTCCTCGTCCGTCAGCAGGCGCGACGTGTAGAAGAAGTCGACGCCGTGGTACGGCTGCATCGCGGGATCCTTCCGGACGGACGGTGGGGGGCGGGCCGTTACATCGATTCGACCGAGGTGACCTCGGGGATCGCCGCGCGCAGGCGCTTCTCGATGCCCTGCTTGAGCGTCATCATGCTCATCGGGCAGTTGCCGCAGGCGCCCTTCATGCGCACGGTGACGATGCCCTGGTTGAAGTCGATGAACTCCACGTCGCCGCCGTCGGCCTGCAGGGCGGGACGGATGGTCTCCAGGACGGCCTTGATCTTCTCTTCCATGGTGCTGGGCGCCTTTCCCGGCTGGTGGCTGGTGGCGGGCTGATCCGGTTGAACAAGCACACCTTAAGCGGGCCGCCGGCGGTGTCAAGACGGATCGGCGCCGGCTGAACGGCGGGGTCGAACCGGGTCTTGTCGCCGGGGCGCACGGCCCCTATGATGCGCCGGACCGAGGCCGGTCGGCAGTCCGGCCGCACCACGAAGGAGCCAGCGTTGAGCGCCACCCTGCGCGAGGAACTCGAGGCCGCCGCGGACCTGGCTGTTCGCGCCGGCGCGCTCCTGCTCGAACGGTTCGGGCAGGTGTTGCGCGTCGAGCGCAAGGGGGCCGTCGACCTGGTGACCGACGTGGACCGGCGCAGCGAGGCCATGCTGCTCGAGGCGCTGCGGCGCCTGTTCCCGGACGACAGCCTCGCCGGCGAGGAGGGCGGCGGCTGGCAAGGCAAGAGCGGGCGCACCTGGTACGTCGACCCGCTCGACGGCACCACCAACTTCGTGCACGGGTACAGCCACTTCGCGGTGTCGCTGGGCTGCGTCGACCCGGCCGGGCCGCTGCTCGGCGTGGTGTACGCGCCGTACCTCGACGAGCTGTACCTGGCGGCCCGCGGCCTGGGGGCCTGGCAGCGGCGGCCACGCGCCGGCGGCGAGCGCCCGTTGCCGCGCCGGGCGCCGGTCGCGTTCGGTGACGCGCTGCTGGCGACGGGCTTCTCGTACACGCGCGACGAGCGCATCGACCGCGTCTGCGAGGTGGTGCGCCGCTGCCTGCGCGGCGGCTGCCACGGCGTGCGCCGCGCCGGCAGCGCCGCGATCGACCTCGCGCACGTCGGCGCCGGCCGCCTCGACGGCTACTTCGAGCTGACCCTGCAGCCCTGGGACGTCGCCGCCGGCATCGCGATCTGCCGCGAGGCCGGCTGCCGGGTGACGGACTGGCGCGCGGTCGAGCACGCGTTGCCCACCGAGGCGGTGCTGGCCGCCGAGCCGAGCCTGCACGCCGCGTTGCTGGACTACCTGAAGGAGTGACCATGAACCGCAGCATCCATATCGTGGTGACCACGCTGCCGGCCCGGCCGGAAGCCGAGAAGGCCGCGCGCCTGCTCGTCGAGGAGCGCCTGGCGGTCTGCGCCCAGGTGGGCGACGGCATCCGCTCCTGGTACCGGTGGCAAGGGAACGTGGAGGAGGCGCCGGAGGTCACCCTCACGGTGAAGGTGCGCGCGGACAAGCGCGAGGCCTGCATCGGCCGCCTGCAGGCGCTGCACCCGTACGAGACGCCGGAGATCCTGTCCTGGCCCGTGGCCTGGGCCGACCCCGGTTACGTGGCGTGGGCGTACGCGGAGGGCGGCGCTTGACCGCTCGCGGCACGACGGCGGCGGCCTGGGTGCTGCTGGCCGCCGCGGTCGGGTGCGCGACCGTCGGCGGGGCTGCCGCGGCCGGTGCCGAGCCGTGGACGCTGGCCTTGCCCGAGGTGGTCCTCGAGGACGTGCCGATGACCGCCACGGTCGGCGGGCCGGCCGACGCGTTTCCCGTGGTCGTGGTCCGACCGGCCGGCCGCGACACGCTGGCCGAGGCCGGCGAGGTGAGCGGCCTGCGGTTGCGGCGAGGTCAGCCCCTGATCCTGGAAGACCTCGCCGGCCGGACGCTGGCCACCTCCACGCCGCGCGTGCTGCCGGGCTTCACCGCGGTCATCCCGCCGCTCTTGGCCATCGTGCTGGCGCTGTTGACGCGCCAGGTGCTCGTATCGCTGGTGATCGGCGGCTGGTTCGGCTGCTTGCTGCTGTCGGGCTGGCAGCCGCTCGTGGCGCTGTTGCGGCTGGGCGACCGTTTCCTGGTCGAGGCGCTGGCCAAGCCGGACCACGCGAGCATCGTCCTGTTCACCACCATCCTCGGCGGCATGGTGGGCGTCATGGCGCGCGGCGGGCTCACCGACGGGCTGGTGCAGGCGCTGGCGCGCCGGGTCGGCGGCCGCCGCGGCGGGCAGCTGGCGACCACGGGCATGGGCACGGTGATCTTCTTCGACGACTACGCCAACACCCTGCTGGTGGGCACCACCATGCGGCCTTTGACCGACCGTCTGCGCATCAGCCGCGAGAAGCTCGCGTACCTGGTCGACTCCACCGCCGCGCCCATCGCCACCCTCGCGGTGATCTCGACCTGGGTGGGTTTCGAGGTGGGCCTGATCCAGGCGGCGATGACCGCCGGCGGCAGCGACGCCGGCGCCGCCTACACGTTCTTCCTGCGCAGCCTGCCCTACAGCTTCTACCCGTGGCTCACGCTGCTGTGCGTGTACCTCGTGGCAGGGTCGGGCCGCGACTGGGGGCCCATGCGCCGGGCCGAGCTGCGCGCGCTCTCTACCGGGCAGGTGCTGCGGCCGGGCGCGCGACCGGCCAGCGAGTCGCTCGGCGCCGACCAGGCGGCGCCCGATGAAGCGCGTGCGGTCGCGCCGATGGCGCCGATCCTCGGCCTCCTGCCGGTCGTCACGGTCATCGGCACCACGGCGCTCGGCCTGGTGCTCGGCGGCCGCGAGGCGGCCATCGACGCGGGCTACGCCACGCCCACGGCCCGCCAGATCCTCGACCACGCCGACAGCTTCGCCGTGCTGATGTGGGCGGCGATCATGGGCACCCTGGTGGCGTTGCTGGTCACGGTGGCCGGCCGGCGGCTGGACCTGCGCCGCGCGGTGGACGCGTTCGTCGACGGCTGCCGCGCCATGCTGATCGCCGTCGCCATCCTGCTCCTGGCCTGGAGCCTGAGCGCCGTGTGCGAGCAACTGCACACCGCGCCGTTCCTGGTGGAGGTGTGCCACGGGGCGCTGTCGGCGCGGCTCTTGCCGGCGGTGACGTTCGTGCTCGCGGCGGCCGTCAGCTTCGCCACGGGCACGAGCTGGGGCACGATGGCGATCCTCATGCCGCTGGTGTTCCCGCTGGGCGCGGTGCTGCCGGCGGCCGAGGGGCTGCCGCAGGCGACGGCCATGGGCATCCACCTCGGCGCGGTCAGCGCGGTGCTCGCCGGCGCGGTCTTCGGCGATCATTGCTCGCCCATCTCCGACACGACGATCATGTCCTCGCTCGCCACCGGCAGCGACCACATCGACCACGTGCAGACGCAGCTGCCGTACGCGCTGATGGTCGGCCTGGCCGCGCTGGTGTGCGGCTACCTGCCGGTCGGCTGGGGGCTGCCGCCGTGGGCGGGGCTGCTGCTGGGGGCGGCGGCGGTCGTCGCCGCGGTGTTCGGGTTTGGACGACGGCTGGACGTCGGGCGCGGCGCGGCGACGGGCGAACCTGCCGGGACGGGGTCGCCATGAGCCTGGTCGCCGTGGTCACCGACTTCGGCCTTGCCGACCCGTACGTCGCCGAGATGAAGCTGGCGCTGTGGCGGCACGGTCCGGCCGAGCTGCGCGTGCTGGACGTCGTGCACACGGTGCCGGCGGGCCAGGTGGCGGCCGGACGCTGGGTGTGCGAGCGCCTGTGGGGGCAGCTGCCGGCGGGGTCGGTGCTGCTGGCGGTGGTGGACCCCGGCGTGGGCACCGCGCGGCCGGCGGTCGCGCTGGCGGCCGCTGGGCGCTTCGGCGTGGGGCCGGGCAACGGGTTGCTGGCGGGCATCGCGTCGCGGTGCGCTCAGGTCGAGGTGGTCACGCTGCGCGACCACCAGCCGCCGCCGGGCATGACCGCGGCCACGACGTTCGACGGCCGCGACCTGTTCGCGCCGGCGGCCGCGCGCCTGGCCGGCGGAGCCCCGCTGGCGTCCCTCGGCGAGGCGGCGACGCTCGCGGCGCTCGGTCCGGTGGCCGCCGACGGCCAGGCGAACATCTGCCGCGTGGTGTGGGTCGACCGGTTCGGCAACCTGATCACCGACCTCGCGCGCGACGGCGCGGGCGCGGCCCTGCTGCCGCCGGGCGCCACGCTCGAGGTGGCCGGGCGCGCGATCCGTGGTCCGGTGCGCGGCTACGGCGAGGCGGCGCCGGGCGAGCTGGTCTGGTACTGGGGCAGCGGCGGCACGCTGGAGATCGCCGGCAACCGCCAGAGCGCTGCGGCGTTGCTCGCAGCCGGCGTGGGGCTGGTCATCCCGCTGCCCAGGCCGTAAGTTTGTAGCGCCAACCGGGCGACGATGGGCGGTGGCCAACCATGAGGAGCGATCCCGATGACCCGACCGGTCCGCCTGCTTGCGAACGTTCCTCTGCTGGTCGCCTTGATCGCGGCCGTCGCCCTGACGGCCGGCTGCGGCGGCAGCAAGGTCAACTTCAACTATCCCGGCGAGTCGCTCCAGTACCCGCCGCTCGGCGATGACCCGCCGCGCCTGTACGTCGACCTCGTCAACGACCTGCGGCCCGAGTCGCAGCGCGGTGGCCACGGCAAGATCGCCACGATCCGGCTGCCGGCGGACGGCAAGTGGTCGGCCCCGGTCAACCAGATCTACTACCAGGCCCTCGTGCAGGACCTCGCGCAGACCAGCCTCGTCGAGGTGGTGCCCATGCGCAGCCAGGCCGAGTACACGCTGGAGATCGACCTCGAGCACCTCGGCGTGCGCGTGTCGCGGTCGCCGGGCGCGTTCGCCCTGACGGCGCTCGGCGGCGCGGGTCTCGGTTACGCCGTCAGCCAGAGCGGCGGCGCGGCGGCCGTCGGCGCGTTGCTGGGCGTGGGCGCGATCCCGGTGCCGACGCGGATCCGCGCCGTGTCGCAGGTCAAGCTGCGGGTGTACGACGAGGCGGGCGAGCTGTTCTTCGAGCGCACGTGCCTCGGCGAGGTGACGCGGGACGTCTGGGAGACGGTCACCGCGCGCAAGGACCAGCAGTGGGTCGACGCCTACCTCACCACCGCGGTCAAGCGCTGCAACGCCTGCCTGCTCGGGCAGCTGCGGCAGGCGATGGTCGAGGCCGGCGAGGGGCAGGGCCTCCAATAACGCGCGCGACGACCTCGCTCCGGGCTAGAGCAGCGCCGCGGCGAGGCTCGCCAGCTGGCTGCGCTCGCTGCGACCCAGCGTGATGTGGCCGTAGATCGGCTGGTCCTTGAACCGGTCCACCACGTAGGTCAGGCCGTTGCTCGCCGCGTCGAGGTACGGGTTGTCGATCTGGTAGGCGTCGCCCGTGAGCACTACCTTGGCGCCCTCGCCCGCCCGACTGACCACGGTCTTGACCTCGTGCGGCGTGAGGTTCTGCGCCTCGTCGATGATGATGAACAGCTTCGGCAGGCTGCGGCCGCGGATGTAGGTCACCGCTTCCATCTCCAGCACGCCGCTGTCGAAGAGGTATTCCACCTTGTCGCCGCTCTGCTCGAGCTTGGGGTCGACCAGGAACTGCAGGTTGTCGAGGATGGGCTCCATCCAGCTCTCGAGCTTCTCCTCCTTGGTGCCGGGCAGGTAGCCGATGTCCTTGCCCAGCGGCATGATCGGCCGCGACACCATGATGCGACGGAACAGCTTCTCCTCGGCCACCAGCTGCAGGCCGACCGCGAGCGCCAGCAGCGTCTTGCCCGTGCCGGCCTGGCCGAGCATGGTCACGAGCTGGATGTCCTGGCGCAGCAGCAATTCGAGCGCGAACTGCTGCTGCAGGTTGCGCGCGCTCAGGCCCCAGGGGTGCGCGTCGCCGTACTGCAGGGGCTCGACGCGCCCCGTGTCGACGCGCCAGATGCCGCGCGCGGTCTTCTTCGGCCGGCTGCTCGACTTCAGCAGCACGCCTTCGTTCGGCCGCAGCACCACGCCGAGGTCCGGGCTCTGGCCGGCGTAGAAGGCGTCGACGACCTCGTCGTCGACCTCGTGCTCCGACCAGCCGCTGTACAGCTCGTCGATGTTCACGGTCTTGTTGCGGAAGTCCTCGGCGCGGACGCCCAGCGCGTCGGCCTTGCAGCGGGCGTTGATGTCCTTCGAGACGAAGACGACGTCGTCGCCCCGCTGGTGCAAGGCGAGCGCCGCGGCCAGGATGCGGTTGTCCGGCACCGAGCGGTCCATGCCCTCGGGCAGGTGCGCCACGAAGCTCGGGATCAGCACGTACAGATGGCCGCCGCCCTCGAGCCGCACCCCCTGGCTCAGCGAGCGGCCGTCGCGCAGGCCGTCGAGTGTGCGCGCCACGCGGCGCGAGTTGCGCGCCCGCTCGTCGTTGCCGCGCTTGAAACGGTCCAGTTCCTCGAGCACGTCGAGCGTCAACAGCACGTTGTGCTCGGAGAAGGCGCTGAGCGCGTTGGGGTCGTGCACCAGGACGTTGGTATCCAGCAGGTAGGATCGGCCGGTGATCACGGGCAAGGTGCTCGTGCCCGGGGTGAGCGCGGGCTTCGCGGGCATACCGCCTCCTACGGTTCGGGTCGCTCCATCGCGGGTATCGGCGCGCACCAGTCCTTAGTTTAACCCGGATCGGTCCGCGTTGTCTCCGCCTAATTGCCGCCCGGGCCGCCAGCCGCTAGCATGTGGCGTTGCCGGCCCGAACATGGAGGTGGCCGGCCCGGCCGCACGTTCAGGAGGACCCCGCCCGATGCCGACCCGCCGCTTGCCAAGCGCCGTTTTGACCGTGCCCGTGGCGCTGCTGGTGCTGATGCTCGCCGCCGCCGCCCACGCCGCCGACCATCCTTGCTGGCCGCTGGAGTTGAGCAGCCGCTACCTGACCGGCAACTTCATGGAGCCGCGCGGCGGCCGCTTCCACGCCGGCATCGACTTCAAGACCGAGAGCCGCGCCGGCTACCCCGTGCTCGCGACGGCCGACGGCTGGGTGAGCCGCATCCGTTTTTCGCCCGGCGGATACGGCCAGGCCCTGCACCTGACCGCGGCGGACGGCACCACGTACGTCTACGCGCACCTCGAACGCCTGCGCGACGACCTGCGCGCCCGCGCCCACGCTCGCCAGCAGGAGACGGGCGCCTACGAGGTCGACCTCTGGCTGGCGCGGGACGAGGTGCGCGTGCGCTGTGGCGACGTGCTGGCCCTGTCGGGTCAGAGCGGCGCCGGCGGCCCGCACCTGCACCTGGAGGTGCGTGGTCCCGACGGCATCCCGCTCGACCCGCTCGCGCACGGCTTCGACGTGGCCGACACGCTGCCGCCCGAGATCCTCGCCGTGCGCGCCCATGGCTCGGGTCCGGACGGGCCGGTGTGCTGGCTCTGGGGCGACGGCAAGGCGCGGCTTGCGGGCAGCCTGCCGGAGCTGCGCCTGCCGGCCGGCCCGGTGCACTTCTCGGCCCTGATCGTCGAGCGCAGCGACCGCCAGCGGCACCTGCTCTACCCATGGCGCGTGCGCTTGCTGGTCGACGGCCGCGAGGTGTTCGTGGTCGCCAACGAGCGGTTGCCCTGGGACCTCAACGATCACCAGCGTCTGGAGTTCGTCTCGACCCCGCTCGGCCAGGAGACCTGGCTGTGGCTCGACGACCGCAACCGCCTGGCCGGCCGCGCGGGCGAGCCGTGGCTGGCTGCGGGCGACTGGTCCGACGGCCTCTACGTGCTGCAACTGATCGCCGAGGACCGTGCCGGCAACCGCGCGGAGGTGTCCTGGCGGCTGGTCATCGGCGATGTCGGAGCCGCCGCGTCCGGCTGGCCGGCCGCCCGCGAGGTGCGCCGCGATCGCTGGCGCATCGCCGATGGGGGCGACCCCGAGCCGGATGCCGCGCTCGTGCCCCTGGGCCTCGAGATGCGGCGTGGTCGGCTCATCGAGCCGGTGCCCGACCGCTTCTGGCGCCTGTCCGGCCTGGTGCCGGTGGGCGAGGCCGTGCAGTACCGCACCGCCGACGGCCTCGCGTTGCTCGACGCCGTGACCGTCACCTTGCCCGGCACCGTGGCCCCGGCCGATGTCGACCTCGCCGACCCCACGCTGGCCGTCTACCGCCTGCAACGTCACGCCTGGGTGCGGGCCGGACGCCTGGCCGACACCCCGGACGGGCCGGGGTTCGTGCTCGCGCAGCCCGGCACCTACCGCCTGCTGCAGGACCGCGCCGCGCCGGTCATCGCCACCGCCAGCGTCACGCGCACGCTCGAGCAGGCGCCGCCGCGCGAGCGGCGGGGCATCACGCTGCCGCGCTGGCCGCTGGTGAAGGTGCCGGTCGCCGACCACGGCAGCGGCGTGGACTGGGGCACGCTCGTGGTCGAGCTCGACGGCGCGCGCCTGATCGCCGAACCGGATCCGCCGCGCGATCGCATCATCGTCGAGCTGCCCGACACGCTGGCGGCCGGTACGTACCGCCTGCGCGTGGCGGTCGCCGACCACGCCGGCCACCGCGCCCGCAACTCGGTCGACCTGGTGCTGACCGAGCCCGTCGCGGCGCCGGGCGGGCCCGAGGGCGCGGTCGAACCGGCCAGGGCGGGGTCTGGCCGCTGATCCTGGCCTCGTGATTTACGGACGGGTCGTCACCTGTTATCCTGCCGCGACGCCCCGGACCGAGACGACGACGGTTGACCCGCTGACCGCGGAAGGAAGCGCGGCCGATGCCCGAGCAGCAATTCGTCCACCTGCACAACCACTCCGACTACAGCCTGCTGGACGGGGCCATGAAGATCCAGGCCATGGTCCAGAAGGCGGCGGCGTGCGGGCAACCGGCCCTGGCGTTGACCGACCACGGCAACATGTTCGGCGCCGTGGAGTTCTACCTCGCGTGCCGCAAGGCGGGCATCAAGCCGATCCTCGGCATGGAGGCGTACGTCGCGCGCGACCGGCGCGACCGCTCGGGCAAGGACGCCGCCCGCAATCACCACACCGTGTTGCTGGTGCAGAACGAGACCGGCTGGCGCAACCTCATCAAGCTGGCCAGCGAGGCGTACCTCGAGGGCTTCTATTACAAGCCGCGCATCGACCTGCCGCTGTTGGCCGACCATCACGAGGGTCTGATCGCGCTCAGCGCTTGCGCCGGCGGGGCGCCCAGCAGCGCGCTGGTGCGCGGCGACCAGGCGGCGGCGGTGCGCGCGGCGGCCGAGTACCGCGAGATCTTCGGCAAGGACCGCTACTTCCTCGAGATCCAGAACCACGGCCTGCCGGAGGAGGACCTGGTCCGGCGCGGTATGCCCGACGTGGCGCGCGATCTGGGCCTCGAGCTGGTGGCGACCAACGACTGCCACTTCCTGGAGCGCGACCACCACGAGGCGCACGACATCCTGCTGGCGATCCAGACCGGCAAGCTGCTCGACGATCCCGGCCGCTGGCGCTCCTTGACGCCCGAGGTCTACTTCAAGACCACCGAGGAGATGCTGGCCCTGTTCGCCGACTGGCCGGGCGCCGTGGCCAACACGGTGCACATCGCCGGCCTGGTGGACCTCGACCTGCAGCTGCACAAGAACCTGCTGCCGGCGTTCCCGTTGCCGCCGGGCTTCGCGACGGCCGAGGATTACCTGACCCATCTGGCGCGCCAGGGTCTGCACGAACGCTACGCCACGATCACGCCCGAACTCGAGCAGCGCCTCGAGTACGAGCTGGAGATCATCCGCAAGACCGGCTACACGGGCTACTTCCTGATCGTCTGGGACTTCATCGACGCCGCCCGGCAGCGCGGCATCCCGGTGGGCCCGGGGCGCGGCTCGGCCGCCGGCAGCCTCGTGTGCTATTGCACGGGCATCACCGACATCGACCCCATCGAGCACCAGCTCCTGTTCGAGCGCTTCCTGAACCCCGAGCGCATCTCGATGCCCGACATCGACGTGGACTTCTGCTTCGAGAAACGTCCGGAGATCATCCGCTACGTGGAGCAGAAGTACCGGCGCGAAAACGTCTCGCAGATCATCACCTTCGGCACGATGGCCGCCCGCGCGGTGCTCAAGGACGTCGCGCGCGTGCTGGGCCTGGGCTTCCAGGACGCCGACCGCATCAGCAAGCTGGTGCCCGAAGAGCTGGGCATCACGCTGGCCAGGGCGATCGCCGAGGCGCCGGGCCTGAAGGAGCTGGCGGCCGAGTCGCCGGTCTACGAGAAGCTGCTGCGCAACGCGCAGATCCTCGAGGGTCTCAACCGCCAGCCGGGCATCCACGCGGCCGGCGTGCTGATCACGCCCTCGCCGCTGGTCGAGCACGTGCCGCTGTACCGCAGCACCAAGGGCGACATCACCACCCAGTTCGACATGCGCATGAGCGAGGAACTGGGCCTCTTGAAGATGGACTTCCTGGGCCTGCGCACCCTGACGGTGATCGACAGCGCGCTTGCGCTCGTGCGCGAGACCCGCGGTTCGGCCCCCACCGCGCGCGAGATCCCCACGGACGACCCCGCGACCTACACGCTGTTGCAGCAGGGTCGCACCGTGGGCGTCTTCCAGCTCGAGAGCAGCGGCATGCAGGAGCTGGTGCGCAAGCTGCAGCCGACCTGCTACGCCGACATCACCGCCATCAACGCGCTGTACCGGCCGGGCCCGCTGGGAGCCGGCATGGACCAGGTCTTCGTCGACCGCAAGCACGGTCGCAAGCGCATCGAGTACAAGCATCCGGAGCTGGAGCCGATCCTGCGCGACACCTACGGCGTGATCCTCTACCAGGAGCAGGTGATGCAGATCGCGTCGCGCCTGGCGGGCTTCACGCTCGGCCAGGCGGACATGCTGCGCAAGGCGATGGGCAAGAAGAAAGCCGACATGATGGCCCAGATGCGCACGGAGTTCCTGCGCGGGGCCAGTGAACGCAAGATCCCGGCGCCGGTCGCCGAGGCCGTCTTCGAGGAGATGGAGTTCTTCGCGCAATACGGCTTCAACAAGAGCCACTCGGCGGCCTACGCGCTCCTGTCGATCCAGACCGCCTGGCTCAAGGCGCACCACCCGGCCGAGTTCATGGCCGCCACCATGACCAGCGAGATGCGCAAGGCCGAGCGCATCATCCAGCTGATCGACGAGTGCAAGGCGCTCGGCCTGGTCATCAAGCCGCCGAGCATCAACAAGCCGCGGGCCGAGTTCGGCGTGGACCGCGACGGCGCGATCCTCTTCGGCATGGGCGCGGTCAAGGGCGTCGGCACCACGGCGATCGAGGCGGTCATGGCCGCCGCCGCGCAGCTCGGTCGACCATTCGCCGATCTGTTCGACCTCTGCGCGCACGTCGACCTGCAGAAGGTCAACCGCAAGGTGCTCGAGGGCCTGATCCACGCCGGCGCCCTCGACTGCCTGCCGGGCGACCGCGCCACCCTCGCGGCGAACCTCGACCGCGCGCTCGTCTACGGCCAGAAAGCGGCCCGCGACCGCGAGGGCGGCCAGGCGAGCCTCTTCGGCGGCCCGGCGGCCGAGCAGTTGCCGGCCCCGGCCCTGCAACCGGCGGTGCCGTACGATCCGCTGGTGGAGCTGTCGCTCGAGCGGCAGGCGGTCGGGTTCTTCCTGTCCGGCCACCCGTTCGATCAGTACCGCGAACTGATCGCCAACCTGCCGGTCACCACGGTCCAGACCGCCGGCACGCGCGGCGACGGCACCTGGGTCGACCTCGCCGGGGTCGTCACCAGCTTCCGCAACGCGCGCGACAAGCACAAGCGCCTGTACGCCCGCGCGCACTTCGAGGACCGCACG
>CAZVWL010000046.1:0-15203 GCA_964630845.1 uncultured Fibrobacteraceae bacterium | reverse complement strand
ACCGTCATCATGATCGGCGGGCTCGGTGTCGGCGGCGACGACATGACCGGCATCTTCACCTCCGTCCTGGGCATCGGCGCGGACACATTGCGCGGCGTCGCCACGAGCGCCGGCATCAGGACCGCTGAATCGCACGGGGCCGTGCTGGCCACGGTCTACCACCGCACCGGGCGCCTCCGGGGCGTCTCCAGCGGCATCTACAACCGGGCCGACCACGCCGCAGGCCTCATGATCGGCGTCTTCAACCGGGCCGAAACCCTGCGCGGCGTGCAGATCGGCCTGTTGAACCATGTCGGCAGCGGCCCGGCGGCCGCTCGGTGGTTGCCGCTGGTCAACGCGCGGTTCTGAGTCGTTGGACGGTTGGCCTTCCCCGCCGAAATCGCTAGCATTGGCAGGGAGCCACCCATGCCGGCATGAACCAAGGAGCCGCCATGATCATCCTCCTGCACGCTTTCCCCCTGAGCCCGGCGATGTGGGCCCCGCAGCTGCCCGCCCTGGCCGACCACGCCGTGCTCGCCCCGGCCTTTCCCGGCTTCGGCGAACAGCCCCTCTCCGAGCCGGACCTCGACCGCTTCGCCGATGTCGTCATCGACGCCATGGACACGGCCGGCGTTCGCCGCGCCACGATCGTCGGGCTGTCCATGGGTGGCTACGTCGCCTTCCGCCTGCTGGCGAAGGCGCCCGACCGCATCGCCGCGCTCGTCCTGGCCGATACACGGGCCGGCGAAGACGACGCCGCCGGCAAGACCAAGCGCACCGACCAGGCCCGGCGCGTCCGCGCCGAAGGCGTCGGCTGGCTTGGCGACGCGCTCGTGCCGGCTCTGCTCGGCGAGACCACGCGCCGCACCCGACCTGAAGTCGTCGACACCGTGCGCGGGTTGATCGCTGCCGCGAAGCCCGAAGGCGTGGCCCGGGCTCTCGAGGCGATGCGCGACCGGCCGGACTCGACACCGCTCCTGGCGAGCATCACCGTCCCGGTCCTGGTCATGGTGGGCGAGGAGGACACCCTCACGCCGCCTGTCGAGGCGCGGTCGATCGTCGGCGGGGTCGTCGATGGCCGGCTCGTGGTGATTCCGAAGGCCGGCCATCTGACGAACCTGGAGAACCCGGAGGCGTTCAACGCGGCGCTGATGGAGTTTCTGGTTACTTGATCGGGATCCAGATCTCCGTTCGCAACTCGGCGGGCGCCACCTGGTCGGGGCTGTTGAGGTATTTCTCGAAGCAGCTCGCGTCGCGTAGCTGCTCGTTGCTCTGCGGCAGCCACTGGCCGTAGATGGCCGCATAGGTGCGGGAGAGGTCGCCGTACGGCCCTTCGTGCACGAACACGGCGAAGCGGCCGCCGTCGATGGTCTGCACGCCGATGTCGCCGGTCGGCTGCACGTCGCGGTCGACGGTGATGCAGGCGTCGTAGCGCAGCTTCTCGACCGGGGTGACGGTCGGGTCGTCATGGCTGCAGCCGAGGAACTCCGACCGCGGCCCGATGAGCCCCTGCGGTCCGGCGAACGCGCACACGGCGTTCCAGGCGGCCTGGGCGGTCTGGTGGTAGTCGCCGATGCGGCGGGCGTAAACGGCGACGGTGGCCGCGCGGGTGCGGATCTCTGGCTTCACGGTGGTCTCCTTCAGGTTGGTGTCGAGCGACAGCTTCATGGCGGACGGCGCCAGGGCCTGGCGTCGTGCCTCCCGGAAGTTCGTGGGCGAGGCGCCGAAGTGCTGGCCGAACGCGCGGGTGAAGGCCGAGGGGGTCTCGTAGCCGGCGGCCAGGGCGATGTCGGTCACCGATCGCGGCGTGTGGGTGAGCCGATGCGCGGCCAGCTCGAGGCGCAGGCGTTTGACGTGCTCGCGGACGGTCTCGCCCACGTGCGCCGCGAAGATGCGGTGGAAGTGGAAGGGCGAGAAGCAGGCCACCGACGCGAGGCGGTCGAGGTCCAGCGGCTCGTCGAGGTGCTGGCGGATGTGGTCGAGCACCCGGTTCAGGCGCTCCTGGTGGTCTCTGATGGTCTCGTCGCGCGTGGCCATGGGTGGCGGCCTTCCTTTCGTCTGGCATGAAGGTAGCCGGTCGGAAGAAGGCGCGCTGTTCCGATCTTGCCAACTGTGCCCCCCAGTTCACCCGGCACCCGGGGATCAGACCGCACCAGCTGCATACAGTAGACAGCTCCTGGGGTAATGTCGTCGCGGTTGCGCGATTCCTGCATTTCCCTGTCACCGACCGCTTTGGCATCGAGCAGGAGGTGGTCCAAGTGCAGAAGGGCTCGCGGCAGACGATTGGGGTTGAACGTACAGGCGAACATGGGTGGGGGACTATAGGGCGACTATTGACCACGCCGCCGTCGCCTGCGCTGGCTGCACCGCCACGGCCTGGAGCGCCTGGTCAGGTACTGCGTCCGGCCGCCGCTGGCTCAGCAGCGCCTGGGCCGTCTGGCGTATCTGATGAAGCCAGTTCCATGCTCGAGGCAGTGAATACTATGGCACAGATTCATGGCCATGCTGTAGGCTGACTCCAATATAGAGAGAATGAGATGGCCATGTTATAGGCACAACATCATCGGGAGCCATGACCGGAGATGAGTACAACCAGTTCCAGAGCGGGCAGATACGTCCGCCAGCCGGGGGGATTCCGGGCGTTCGTCCCTGAAACGCTACCACCGGTCTCTCCCGTCGCGATCGACGCGGAGATGCAGGATCGGCTGTCTCGAGTCGACTGCTGATCACATTCTTGCTATGCGAGCAGGAGATCCTGCTCAAGCCGGTGCTGTATCTGTCGCACTACTTCAAGCAGCACCGCCAGGAGTACTACGACCGGTTGCAGGCCGTGCGCGACCATGGCGCCTGGGAAGACTGGCTGGCGTTCTTCCTGCGCGGAATCTCGGAGGTCAGCGAGCAAGCCACCGAGACAGCACGCCGCATTCAGTCGCTCCGCGAGGAGCACCGAACGGCCATCACCGAACACTTCGGCCGCGCGGCCGGGAACGGCCACCGCGTCCTCGAGCATCTCTATGAACATCCGATCGTCTCGGTGAACGAAGTGCAGGCCCTGATCGGCACGACCTTCTCGGCAGCCAACGCCCTGGTCGCGAAGTTCGTGAGCAGCGGCATCCTGCGCGAGGTCACCGGCCAGGTGCGAAATCGGAAGTTCATGTACCGGAGCTACATCGATCTGTTTGGGGATGGTGGAAGGGAAGGGGATTCGCAGTGAAAGAGATCCGCGGACTTGACCAGGGGGATGCGAGCGACCCCGTGACGACGTAACCGGTGACTGCAACAGGGGCGGCCGCAGGCCGAGTCGCGGGCCCGTGCAAACCCGTGCGCGAGAATGCCGTCAGCTGCAGGCCCACCACGGCCACACGAGATGTCCCTGCCGGCGATAGGCCTCGTCCCCGCCGTGGATCAGCACGCCCGGGGGTCCGCCCGAGAGCCCCACGTAGAGGTCGAGGTTGTTGAAGAACTCCCGCGCGATCGTCATGCCCGCCTTGACCTCGATGGGCAGCTGTTGTCCGCCGGCATCGACGAGGAAGTCGACCTCGCGTCCGTTGGAGTCCCGCCAGAAGAACAGCGGCGATCGCGGATCGTGGTTGGTGTAGAGCTTCCGGAGTTCCGTGAAGACGAAGGTCTCCATGATCGCGCCCCGGAGCGGGTGCCTCGCCAGGTCGGTCGACGCCGGTATCCGACGCGAGCGAGCTCGCATTCAGCAGCTGGGCCGAACGTCCCGCGCACAGGCCGAGGAAGCGGTGGAAGACCTCGAGGTTGCCGATGTTCGACTGGCTGCGAACATCGCGCTCCAGGTAGGTCCGCACGTAGGCGTCGAGCCAGTCGGCCGGCTCCAGATCGCGATCGTGGATGGGCGCGTAGAGGCCGGCATGCAGGATCGCGTCCAACCCCACCGTCGGCGGTCCGACGCTGGGCATCGCGCCGGCTTCGAATTGCTCGGGCGTGAGCGCCGGCCGCTCCGTCAGTTCCGCGAGCGAGAAGGGCAGGAGCTCCAGGATCGCAGCGCGGCCGGCGAGCGACTGACCGATGCGTTCGGAGAGCAGGTAGTTCTGCGAACCGGTCATGATCAAGGGTCCGGAACGACGCTCGTCGACGAACCCCTGGACGTAGGAGAACAGGTCGGGCGTGTTCTGGGCCTCGTCGAGGATCGCCCCAGGCAAGCCCGCCAGGCGGTCGAGGAAGCCGCGCGGGTCTTCGCTCGCTTCCTGGCGATTCTGCAGATCTTCCAGGGAGATGTAGCGGAAGTCCGGGAAGGCGAACCTCGACAGGGTGGTCTTGCCCGACTGCCGCGGGCCCGTGAGGAAGACCACGGGGAACTGCGCGGCCAGGGATTACAGGCGGGGCATGAGGGTGCGGTGCTTCATGGTAGGCATGGTAGCGCGACATCGAGATCTATGCAGTTCTGGTATAGGAAGCCGGATCTACATGGACTCGGTCGCAACCTCTGCGCGCGTCGGGGGCCTGGTCGTCTCGCTCCTGCACCACTGGACACCAGCCATCTGGAGCGGCAGATCCGACAGAGGAGAATAACGAGGATGGGAGCACTCGAGGCGGCCAGCGGCCTGCCGAGGGTCTTCCTGCATGCGGTCGAGAGGGCGGTGCGCAGGACCTGCCGAGACGTGGTCGATTGTGCCACCGGTGGCCCCCCGCCCCTTTCCGTGGTATCCTGACCCTCGCCATCGAAAAAGGAACCCCATGCTGTCTCTCCAGTCGAAGCTCGCAGTACCGTCGCTAGCGCTGCTGCTACTGCTGGCCTGCACCTCCATCAAGCCGGCGCCCGCCGCCGCCACCCCCGGCGAGGTCAACCCCGCCACCGGCCTCGCGCGCATCTCCGTCGGCCTCAAGGGCGGCCTCAGCCTCACCCAGCACCAGGGCATCGACGACCCCCGCCTGCCGTATACTGTCGACAGCTCCTGGCGCAAAGGCGTCGCCGCCGCGCTGTTCCTACATTTCCCGGTCACCGACCGCTTCGGCATCCAGCAGGAGGTGGTCTACGTGCAGAAGGGCTCCCGGCAGACGATCGGGGTCGACATCCTCGACGTGCCGGCCAGCCTCGACGTGTCGTACGAGCTCGACTACCTCGAGATCCCGCTGATGACCCGCTACGTGTGGCTGCGCACCGCCGGCGGCCTGGACCTCTACTCCCTCGGCGGCTTCTCCTTCGCCCTGAAGCTCGACGGCCGCTACCGCCTGTCCGGCTTCGTGGCCGACGAGACCGAACGCATCGACCTGCGCGCCGACGCGCCCATGGACGAGGTCGACATCTTCGACTTCGCCCTCGTCTACGCCACGGGCGCCGAATTCTCGCTCGCCGGCCGCCGGCTGCTGGTGGAATACCGCTTCTCGCTGAGCCTCGACCGCCTGCCCATGCCCACGTACGCTTACGTGCCGGTCTGGGACGGCAGCGAGCTGCGCATCGACAACGACCCGGTCCCCCTGCGCAACCAGGCGCACGCCGTCATGCTGGGGATCCGCTTCTGAAAGGACAACGCGCCATGACGACCATACCGCGCACCGCCGCTTCGCTCGCGGCCCTGCTGATGATCATCGCCGCCGCGCCGGCTGCGGCCACCGGCCCCACGCTGTGGACCGATTTCCGCACGAGCGCCCTGCAACCGGCCGACCAGCTCACCCTGCGCGTCGAGAACCCCCAGGGCGCCGGCCTCGTCAACACGGTGCTCTACGCGCAGGGCGGCGTCGTGGAGGCGCCGCTGGCCGCCGTGCTCGACGGCCCGTCCACCCTGGCCGCGCTGGTGCCCGGCCCGGTGGGCCAGCGACGCTACTACGGCTTCCGCCTGGTGGCCGGCCAGGAGCGCGACCTCCTCCCGGTCCGCCTGGCCGACGGCGCGTTGCCCACACCCGCCCAGCTCACCCTCTTGAATACCGACCCCGCCGGCGACGAGGTCTTCGGCCGCCCGCACCTCGACCTCGTCGAGTGCCGCGTCAGCGTCTCGGACACGCGCCTGTTCGCCGCCGTGCGCAACGTCAGCGGCGGCTTCCCGGTGAGCCAGTCGCTCACCTTCTTCAGCTACCTCTTCGGCATTGCCGACCCCGCCGATCCCGACCCCCAGGTGGTCTGGGCCCTGCTGCAGACGGTCAACTCGCCGGGCATCATCGAGCCGGGCCTGTACCGCGTCGAGGGCTCGGGCCTCAGCGACCTGGTCAAGATCGGCAACGTCACCGTGCAGGAGTTCGCGGCCGAGAACACCCTGCTGCTCTCCTGCCAGCTCAGCGACCTGCTGAACGACCCCGCCCTGGCGGCCTGGTTCAACCCCGCCGACCCGCAGCTCGCCGTCGCCGCCTTCACGCAGCGCATCACCGTCTTCGGCGGCGCCCAGGAAGCCGACCGCCTCGTGGGCGGCCGCCTGCACCTGCGCGCGTTCAGCCGCGACCCCGTCCCCAGCACCCTGCCCACGCTCAGCGACCTCGCCGTCGCGCCGCCCGGTCCTGCCGCCGTGGTCGAGGTCGTCTACACCGACGCCGAGGCGCATTGCCCCGTGTTCGCCGAGGTCCAGATCACCGGCCCCGGCGGCACCGAGACGCACCCCCTGCTGCCCCAGTCGCTCGACTACGCGGGCGCCGTGGTCTACCGCAGCGCGACCGGCATCGCCCCCATCGTCAACGGCACCTGGACCGAGGTCGAGGCCCGCGTCAGCGACAACGCGAGCGACGTGGTCATCACCAGCCTGACCATCACCGCCGCCCCGGACGACGCCGCCGGCCAGCTCGGCGTCCAGCTCCGCCTCGACGGCGCCCCCAACCCGTTCACCGGCCAGACCGTCTTCAGCTTCCGCCTGCCCGACACGGGCCCGGCCCGCCTCGTGGTGCACGACCTCGCCGGCCGCACGGTCCGCGTGCTGGTCGACGGCGAGCGCCCGGCCGGCCCGCACGCGGTCGCCTGGGACGGCCGCGACGGCCAGGGACGCCGCCAGCCGGCGGGCGTCTACGTGTACCGTCTCACGACGCGCCACGGCGAGGTGACCCGTCGGGTCACGTTGCTGCGCTGAATAGAAAGGTGCTCACGATCATGACCAACCAGCACTCCTTGCGCGCGCCGCTGGCCTGGGTCGGCGCGGTCGTCATCGTCGGCCTGCTGGGCGGCGGCCCGGCCTCGGCCCAGCTGACCGGCCGTGTCGACGTCGCCGAGCTTGGCCTTTCCTTCGTGGTCCCCGAGCAGTGGGTCGGCCAGTTCACCGAGGACGCCTTCGTGATGGGCGGCCTGCAGGAGCCGGGCCTGATCCTGATCATGCCGCACGAGTACGACAGCCTCGACGAGATGCGCCGCGAAGCGCAGCAGGGCATCAGCGAGGGCGCCACCATGCTGCGCCTCGACGGCAGCCTCGAACCGATCGGCGACCATGCCCTCGGCGGCGCCTTCCGCGGCTCGCTCGAAGGCTCCCCGGCGCGCGTCTACCTCGTGGCAGCGATCAACCCGCACGGCCTCGGCATGTCGGTGATGGCCGTCGGCGACGACGCCGCCGACGCCGCGCGCCTGCGCGCCCTGGCCCGCGAGGTGGCCGCGAGCCTCACGTTCAGCAAGGTCGAAGCCGGCGAGGTCGTCGAGCAGGCTCGGCAGCTGCTCGCCAACCACCGCCTGACCTACCTGGAGTCGTACAGCAGCGGCTCGTCCGGCGGCTACAGCGTCCGCCGTTCGCTCGACCTCTGCCCCGGCGATCGGTTCTACTACCAGGACGGATCCTCGGTCAGCGCCGACGTGGGGGGTGTCTTCGGCTCGGCGCACGGCTCGGGCCGGGGCGCGGGCACCTGGGCGGTGGTGCCGCGCGGCGGGCAGGCGCTGGCGCTGGAGCTGCGGTTCGACGACGGCCGCGTCGTGACCTACGCCCTGGCCTTCGAGGACGGCAAGACGTACCTCGACGGGGAGCGATACTTCCGGATCGGCGCGGGGGATCCGAACGGCAACGGGCCGCGGTGCGATTAGCGCGGTCCGGACGGAGGCTGGTGCGCCGGTGCGCCGGCGCACCGATCAACCCCAGGAGACTTTTCTCCGCCGCTGGTGTATCATGGCTGTCGCGTTTCGACGCCACCGTCCCCCATCGATCCAGCTCAAGGAGCCGCTCATGCGCCTAGCCACCTCGCTGCTGCTGCCACTGCTGCTGCTCGCCATGCCGGCCGCCGTCCAGGCCCAGGGCCAGACCAAGCGCCTCGTCGAGGGCAACCGCATCGTCTCCACCTCCTTGCCCGAGGCCGTCTTCGAGGTCGACAAGACCCTGACCTACGCGGGCACGCAGCAGTTCGAGCTGCACGGCGTGGCCGACGCCGAGCAGCACTTCTTCGTCGAGCTCGACGGCCAGCGCATCAAGCGGCTGGTGTGGATCCACTTCGAGGGCTTCCACCCCGGGCAGCCCAACACCTACAGCTACGGCGGCGAGACCGTCGAGCACGACGGCATCCGCTGGTTCCGCGGCACGGCCACCGTCGCGCTGCCCGCGGTCGAGCCCCGCCCCGACTCGGACGGCGCCCGCGGCCGCAACTTCCTGCGCGACAAGGGCTGGACCCTCGGTCCGAACATCGTCTCGCAGCGCCTGGTGTGGCTGGTCGACGACGAGGCGCGCCACGAAGTGATCGTCTATTACATCGAAGACCTCGCCGACCACGGCGTGACCGCCGCCGAACTCGCCCCGGGCGGCAGCGCGCACGAGCGCCAGCGACCGCTGCTGGCCCGGCACCACGAGCGCATGCTCGCCGCCTTCAAGGTCCACACGGGAGCCACGCCATGACCCACTTCGAGTCCGTCGACGCCGTCCTCGACCACGCCATCGCCCTCGAGCAGGCCGCCATCGACCTCTACACGATGCTCGCCGAAAAGTCGCGCACCGACACGATGAAGGACGTCTTCCTGTCCTTCGCCCAGGAAGAGCGCGGCCACAAGGCCAAGCTGCAGGCCGTCAAGTCGGGCAAGCGCGTGCCGGGCACCATCCGTCAGGTGCAGGACCTGCGCATCGCCGAGTACGTCAACGACGTCGTGCTCTCGGATGATCCGAGCTACGCCGACGTGCTCGTGTTCGCGATGAAGCAGGAGAAGCAGGCGTTCCGCCTCTATACCGACCTCG
The DNA here is from genome assembly GCA_964630845.1 of uncultured Fibrobacteraceae bacterium. GTDB lineage: Bacteria > Krumholzibacteriota > Krumholzibacteriia > LZORAL124-64-63 > LZORAL124-64-63 > Glo-17. The sequence continues at coordinate 6,147 of CAZVWL010000046.1, read as the reverse complement.
CCGACCGCACCGACGACCCCGACGTCAAGCACCTCTTCCTGCTTTTGGCGCAGGAGGAGGCCAAGCACAAGCTGCGGTTCGAGATCGAGTACGACCAGCACGTGCTGACCGAGAACTAGCGCGGCGGTTCGGTCGCGCTGCGGTCGGTCACGAACGGCACGAAGCGCACCGCCATCAGGCTGCGGGTGGACACGCGTCCATCCGCATCCTTCTCGACCAGCATCAGCGACTGCGGCGTGAACTGCGGCCCCACCGGGATGATCATCCTGCCGCCGGGCGCCAGCTGCCGCAGCAGCGCGGGCGGCAGGGTCTCGGCGGCGCAGGTCACGATGATCGCGTCGTAAGGGGCGTGCTCCGCCCAGCCTTCCCAGCCGTCGCCGACGCGGACCGCGACACGGTCGTACCCCAGCCGCTTCAGGCGCGCGATCGCCTCGAGGGCCAGCGGTTCGACCAGCTCCACGCTGAAGACCTGCGCGCCCATCTCGGCGAGGATCGCCGCCTGGTAGCCGGAGCCGGTGCCGATCTCGAGCACGCGCGCGTCGGGCGTCACGCGCAACTGGCGGGTCATCTCGGCCACCATGTACGGCTGGGAGATGGTCTGACCGTGCCCGATGGGCAAGGGGGTGTCGTCGTAGGCGGCCGCCGCGCGCTCGGGCGGCACGAACTCGTGCCTGGGCACGGCGCCCATCGCGCGCAGGACCGACTCGTCGGTCATGCCGTAGCGCCTGATGACGTCGAGCATGCGGTCTCGTTCCGCTTGTCGGCCGGCGCCGCCGGTCGCGGGCGCCGCCGCCGCGGCCGTCGCCATGGCGACCAGCAACCAGGCCAGCAGGAGCCGGCGGCCGGGGCGTTGGTGTCGGGTCGTCATCTCGGATCACAGTCTAGGGCCTGCGAAGGCCGTTCGCTACGCTCCGGCGGTCGGGGGGGAGCGTCGCATGCATGTCGTCAGGCCATGTTTGACTATTTCGTAAAATAGGCAAACATGCCCCGCAAGCATCACACGCTACCGCCGATCCGCCGGTTTTTCGTGCCATTCGCCACATTCTTGCGTATTGATGACCGGAACGCTAGGCCATCGCCTGCCGCCAGACCAGCAGTCCCGGTCCCCCGAGCCCAAGGAGCCCAGATCCGTGAGCACAGGACTTCGTTATACCCTCGCCCTGCCCGCGGTCGTCGCCATCCTGACCGTCGCTGGCCTCGGCCTGCTCGCCGCACCAGCGGCCCAGGCCTGCACCAGCATCCTGGTGACCCGCGGCGCCTCGATCGACGGCTCGACCATGATCACCTACGCCGCCGACGCCCACGTGCTCTACGGCGAGCTCTACTACTGGCCCGGCGGTGTGCACGCCCCCGGCACCATGATCGACGTCTACGAGTGGGACACCGGCGACTACCTGGGCAAGATCCCGCAGGCGCCGCGCACTTACAGCGTGGTCGGCAACATGAACGAGCACCAGCTCGCGATCAGCGAGACCACGTTCGGCGGGCGCGCCGGGCTGGTCAATCGCGAGGGCAAGATCGACTACGGCAGCCTGAAGTACCTCACGCTGCAGCGGGCGCGCACCGCCCGTGAAGCGATCGAGGTGATGACCACGCTGGTGGCCGAGCACGGCTACTGCAGCAAGGGCGAGTCGTTCTCGATCAGCGATCCGGACGAGGTCTGGGTCCTGGAGATGATCGGCAAGGGACCCGAGCACCACGGCGCCGTCTGGGTGGCACGCATGGTGCCCGACGGTTACGTGATGGCGCACGCCAACCAGGCGCGCATCCGCACCTTCCCGCGCAACGACCCCAAGACCACGTTGTACAGCCCGGACGTCGTCTCGTTCGCGCGGGACAACGGCTGGTTCGACGGCAAGGACGCCGACTTCAGCTTCGCCGACACCTACGGCCGCACCGACTGGGGCGGCATCCGCTACTGCGAGGCGCGCGTCTGGCAGGCGTTCCGCCGCATGGCGCCGTCGCTGAACCTGTCGGACGACCTCATCAAGGGCGTGCCCGGCGCCGCGCCGCTGCCGCTGTGGATCAAACCGGACCGGAAGCTCGGCGTGCACGACGTCATGGAGCTGATGCGCGACCACTTCCAGGGCACCGACCTCGATCTCACGCAGGGTGTCGGCGCCGGTCCGTACAACAAGCCTTACCGCTGGCGTCCGCTGAGCTGGGAGCTGGACGGCAAGCAGCACTTCCACGAGCGCGCGACGTCCACCCAGCAGACCGGCTTCTCGTTCGTGGCGCAGTCGCGCAAGTGGCTGCCCGATCCGATCGGCGGCATCCTCTGGTTCGGTGTCGACGACACCTACAGCACGGTCTACGTGCCCATGTACTGCGGCATCGACGGCGCGCCCCACAACTTCGCCGTCGGCACCGGCAGCTTCACCGAGTTCACCTGGGAGTCGGCCTTCTGGGTCTTCAACTGGGTGGCCAACCAGGCGTACGCGCGGTACCGCGACATGATCCAGGACGTGCAGATCGTGCAGCGCGAGCTGGAGTCGAGCTTCCTGGCCATGGTGCCGCAGGTCGACCAGGCCGCGGTCAGCCTCCATCAGCAGTCGCCGCGCCTGGCGCGCGAGTACCTCACCGAGTTCTCGCACCGCGAGGCCGCCCGCACGGTGGCCCGCTGGCGCAAGCTCGGCGAGCAGTTGCTGGTCAAGTACATGGACGGCAACATCCGCGACGAGCACGGCGTGCCGCGGCACCCGCCGTATCCGGAGGCGTGGCTGCGCCGCATCGTCGAGGAGCGTCCCGGGTTCTACGAGGTCCCGGCCCACTTCCTGAAGCAGGACAACTAGGAGCGCCCCCGATCATGACGCATCGCATGCTCTTGACGGCGACGCTGGCGCTCGGCGCCATGCTTGCCGCCCCGGCCGCGCTGGCCTGCACCAGCTACCTCGTGACGCCCGGCGCATCGGTCGACGGGTCGTCCCTGATCACCTACGCCGCCGACTCGCACATCCGCTACGGCGAGCTGTACTTCTTCCCCGGCGGCCCGCGTGAACCCGGCTCGTACTTCCAGGTGCGCGACCGCGGCACGCACCGGCCGCTGGCCAAGGTGCCGCACCCGGAGCACACCTACCAGGTCGTCGGCTTCCTGAACGAGAAGCAGGTCGCCATCGGCGAGACCACGTTCGGCGGCCGCGAGGCGCTGGAGGACTCGACCGGCGGCATCGACTACGGCAGCCTCATGTTCCTGGCGTTGCAGCGGTCGGCCACCGCCCGCGAGGCAATCGCCGTGATCGGTCGCCTGGTCGAGGAGCACGGCTACTTCAGCAGCGGCGAATCGTTCTCCATCGCCGACCCGCGCGAGGTCTGGATCATGGAGATCATCGGCAAGGGCACCGACCTGGTGACCGACCGCCGCACCGGCCGCGAGGTGAACCGCAACAAGGGCGCCGTGTGGGTGGCGCGCCGCATCCCCGACGGCTACATCTCCGCCCACGCCAACCACGCCCGCATCACCACCTTCCCGCTCGCCGACGGCAAGACGTCGCTCACCTGCCGCCAGCTCGATCGGATCGACGGTCCCGACGTCGCCACCGTCTACGCCCACGACACGATCGACTTCGCGCGCCGCATGGGCTTCTTCGACGGCCGCGACGCCGAGTTCAGCTTCTCGGATGTCTACGCGCCGCTGGACTTCGGTGCCGCGCGCTTCTGCGAGGCCCGCGTGTGGAGCATGTTCCGGCAGGTGGACGAAGGCATGGAGATGTTCCGCGAGTACGCCCTGGGCTTCGACCGCCAGCAGCGCATGCCGCTGTGGATCAAGCCCGACCGCAAGCTGGGCGTGCAGGACCTCATCGCCTTCAAGCGCGACTACCTCCAGGGCACCGACCTCGACCTCGCCCAGGACATCGGCGCCGGCCCCTGGGGCAAGCCCTACCGCTGGCGCCCGCTGACCTGGGAGCTGGACGGCAAGAAGTACTTCCACGAACGCACCACCGCGACGCAGCAGACGGCGTTCTCGTTCATCGCCCAGCTGCGCCAGGGCCTGCCCGATCCGATCGGCGGCATCATCTGGTTCGGCGTCGACGACATGAACACCACCGTCTACATGCCCATGTACGCCGGCATCACCCGCGTGCCGCCGAGCCTGGCCGAGGGCAACGGCCACATCCTGGAGTACTCCGACGACGCCGCGTTCTGGGTCTTCAACAAGGTGGCCCACTTCGCGTACCTGCGTTACAGCCTCACCCTGCCCGACGTGCGCCGCGCGCAGGCCGAGCTGGAGGACCGCCACTTCGCCTTCGTGCCGGCGGTCGACCGCGCCGCCCTCGCCCTCCACGAACAGGACCCCGACCGCGCCCGCGACTTCCTGACCGAGGTCTCGGTCAACCTCGCCCAGGACACGGTGCAGCGCTGGCAGGACCTCTTCCGCTTCCTGATGGTCAAGTTCCTCGACGGCAACATCAAGCAGGAGGAGGACGGCGTCTTCCTGACCAAGCCGTGGGGCAAGTACCCCATCGTCGAGCACCCGCAGTATCCCGAGTGGTGGCTGCGGCTGATCGTCGAGACGACGGGGGATCGGTTCCTGTACCTGGGTGAGGACGACGAGAGCTGAATCGGTCGCCTGGCCTGCCCCGTGGACGAAGAAGCGCCCCCGCGTTCCTGCCGGAACCGCGGGGGCGCTTCGTTGTCGCGCGAGAAGGCCGCTACCGCACCAGCACCAGCGATTTCACGCTGCTGTGGCCCTCGGCCGACAACCGCGCGAAGTACGTCCCGGAAGCCACGGCCCGACCGCGCTGATCGCGCCCGTCCCAGGTGACCTCGTTGATGCCGGCCGGTCGTACGCCGTCCCAGAGCGTGCGCACCAGGCGACCCTGCACGTCGTACACCACGAGGCGGGCGTCCTGCTCGGTCGGCAGCTGGAAGCGCAGCGTGGTCATCGGGTTGAACGGGTTGGGCACCGCGCCGAGCAGCGCGAAGGCGGCCGGCAGGTCGCCGACGGCGGTCGCGCCGCCGAAGGTGGCGACCACCGGCACGACGATGCTCGGGTGGGCGGGGTCGTTGCTGGTCAGCGTGAGGTTGGTCGTGTGCTGGCCCTCGGCGAGGCCGGAGCCGTCGATGGTCACCAGGACGCGCGAGAAGCCGGCGGGGTCGAGGTTGCCGGCGGCGGTGTCGACCGTCAGCCAGGCGGCGCCCGAGGCCAGCGACCAGGCCAGGGGCTCGACGCCCTGGTTCAGCACGAGCAGTTCGGTCTCGACCACGCTGCCAGGGGCGCCCGACGCCGTGATCGCCTCGGGGCAGGGCACGGCGCGGGGGGCGGGCGCGTCGCCGCCCGGGAGCGCCACGAGGTCCACCAGGCCGTAGTTGCCGCTGCCGCCGCTGCTGGAGGTGGCGAAGCGCCAGCGGAAGGTGTTCGCGCCGGCGTTGACGGGGTAGGTGTACAGGGTCCAGGCGTTCACCCCGCTCCAGGTCTCGATCGTGTCGAAGTTGTCCCAGAACGAGAGCGAGCCGCCGCCGCCGATCGCCTTGAACCAGAAGCTCAGCGTGCCGGGTTCGGCGAGCGTCACGTCCAGGCGCAGCACCGACGACTGGCTCGACCCGATGTTGCCCGACCGCGCCGAGAACTGACCCTCGTAGGCGTCGGTGTCGGTCACCATCCAGACGTCATTGCCGGAGCTGGTCCAGGCGAACGATCCGAAGTCTCCCGTCTCGAAGCCGTCCTCGGGGCTGGACCGCAGGTACAGGTTGCAGTGCCGGTCGCGATCCGCCGGCAGCGACACCACGCACACGCCGACCGCGGGCAAGCTCGCGCGCAGCGTGTAGGAGGTCGCCTGGGGCGCGGTGAGCGACCAGGCGCCGCCGGGGCCGCTGCTGGTCAGCGGCAGGGGCGTGTCGTTCACCTGGATGAGCACGCCGGAGGCGGGCTGGCCGTCCGGGCCGTACGCCGTGCCCTGCAGGACGACCGCCGGCAGCGCCGTGAGGTCGATCTGCGGGGTCAGCTCGCCGCCCGCCGGCACCTCGAACTGCACGGTCTGGTCGGCGTAGCCGAAGGCGCTGAGCGCCAGCGACAGCGGGCCGCCCGGCACGCTGAGCCGGAAGGCGCCGTCCTCGTCGGTGGTGGTCGAGCGCGGCGAGCCCACCACGTCGATGAGCGCGCCGGCGATCGCCGCGCCGCTATCGTGATCGACGACCGTGCCGGCCACC
>CAZVWL010000045.1:0-15447 GCA_964630845.1 uncultured Fibrobacteraceae bacterium | reverse complement strand
AAGCGCGCCGCCATGCGCGCCAGGCGCATCTGGCCGGGTTCGACGTCCTCCCGGTCGGCTTGCGGCGCCCGCGGACCACGGCCGCTCTGGGCCAGGGCACCGCCGGCGAGCATCGCCACGAGCGCCAGGATCAGGATGGTCAAGCTGAGGTTCTTCATCGATCGGCCTCCTGTTCTGGTGGTTGTCGGCCGGCGGTCAAGAGCCCGCCCGTTGATGGCCGTTCACGAGGACCAGAACGCAGGAGGCCGCCGTTTCCAGCGGTCGACATCCGCCAGGTCGGCTACACGCTGAATCGGATCTCGATGATGTCGCCGTCCTGCACCACGTACGACTTCCCCTCCAGCCTCACCTTGCCGGCAGACTTGGCCGCGCCGTGGCTGCCCGCCGCCTGCAGGTCGGCGAAGGCGCAGACCTCCGCACGGATGAACCCGCGCTCGAGGTCGGAGTGGATGACGCCGGCCGCCGTCGGCGCGCGGGCGCCGCGCGCGACCGTCCAGGCCCGGCATTCGTCGGGGCCCACGGTGAAGAAGCTGTGCTGGTCCAGGGCCCGGTAAGCCGCAACGATCATGCGGTGCGCCGCCGGCTCGGTCACGCCGAGCGCGGCGAGGTATTCCTGCGCGTCGGCAGGATCGAGGGCCATCAGCTCGGCCTCCACCGCGGCGCTCAGCGCGACGACCTCGGCGCCGACCGCGCGCGCCGCCGCCAGGACCTCCGGCGCCGGTGCCTGGCCCTCGGCATGGTTGATGACCACGATCAAAGGCTTGAGCGTCAGCAACGAGTATCCGGAAACGGCCCGGCGCTCGTCGGCTGTCAGCTCCAGTTCACGGAGCGGTCGCTCCGCCTCCAGTTGCTGCAGGAACCGTTCGAAGAGCGCCGGCTCGAGCGGCTGTTCGAGCTTGCCCTTCAGGCGCTGCTCCTTGCGCAGCTTCTCGAGCCTCCGTTCAACGATCTGCAGATCCGCGAGGATCAATTCGAGCGCCACCGTGACCAGATCGCCCGCAGGGTCGGGGTTGCCGTAGCCGCCGTCGAAGCCGCGCACGACGAGGGCCAGGGCGTCGACCCGCCGGGCGTGCTCGAGAAACCGGGTGGCCTCCCGCACGCCGTCGGCGCCGGGGCTGCCGGGATCGAACCCGGGAACGTCGACCCACTCGATCTGGGCGTGCACGGTCTTGCGGGGCTTGTAGAGGCCGGACAGGTAGTCCAGGCGCGGGTCCGGCACCGTGCCGACCGCGCGGTGGGGGTCCACCCCGCCCTGGCCGGTGGGCTGGCTGGCGCCGGTGATGACGTTGAACAGCGTGGTCTTGCCGGCGAATTTCAGGCCGATGATGCCTACTTGCACGGTCGGGACTCCAGGGGATGATGAGGGGTGCAGAACGGGTCAGAACTCCGGTTCGGGATCCCAGTCCTGGGCAACGTTCCACGCCGACCAGACGCCGGGACGACCAAGCGCGTCGAAAGCCCGCACGCGGGCGCGCAGCGGCTTGCCCCACCAGTCGCTGATGAAGCTGTAGGACTGCTGCAGGTGCTGCCCGGAACCGCCGACGTGGTCGACCTCGAAGACCAGCAGGCCACCATCCGGCTGGTCTGCGTCCGTCTCGTAGAAGACCCCGATCTGCAGTTCATACCTGACCGGCTGGCTGCCGGTCTGCGGCGGCCACCATGTGCAGCGCAGCTCGAGCGGTTCGAGCACGGGTTGGTTGGCCGCGCCAAGGACCGGCCACAACAGCAGCACGGAAACGACGGCCATCACTAGACGGGACATCGGGTTACCTGAGCGTCGGGCTGGGTGACCAAAAACTTGTCTTCCTTTGCACCTTCCGTTCCTTATTATAAGGATGATTCCGACCCCTGCACAGGCTCGTTTTCGACCCATCTCGATCGAACGACGGCGGCTGACACGAATCTCGACGGTGGGGACCGGTCTGGTCCCGAACCTGCAACATGGGGCTGGCGAGGTCGGCGGAGGATCGCCGACGGCGCAGCGGGTCACGACACGGAGGTCATCGTTCCTTGAATCCCCGTTGCATGACCGTGGGATGCTGGCTGCTCATCGGATGGTGCGTGACGGCGGGCGCCGCCGACATCCGGGTGCCCGGGGCCGCGGACACGCTGGCCGACGCGCTGGCGATCGCGACCGCCGGCGACCGGATCCTGCTCGCACCCGGTGTGCACCCGGCCGGCAACCTCATGCTGGTCGACGGCGTGACCATCGAGGGCGCCACGACCGACCCCACCCGCGTCGTGATCCAGGCTGAGTCCGGGCAGCGCGCCTTGCGCGCCCACGGCATCCAGAGGGCCGACCTCATCTCGCTGACCATTCGCGGCGGCCGCGCGACGGGCACCACGAACTACGACGCCAGCGGCGGCGGGCTGATGATCAGCAACGCCAACGTGTGGCTGAGCCGCGTGCATTTCGTCGGCAACCATGCCGAGGGCGGGGGCGGCGCCGTCCAGGTGCTCTATGGCGAGGTGTACGCCTCCAGTTGCCTGTTCTCCCAGAACGAGGCGACCCGCGGCGGTGGCGCCATCGACCTGAGCCACGATTCGAACGCGACCATCACCCGCTCGACGTTCCGCGCCAACCGCGCCGCCTGGGGCGGCGGGCTCTCGGTGCGCACGATGTCGTCCTGCTGGGTCGCCGAAACCTTCTTCATCGCCAACAGCGCCACGCCGCCGCAGGAGATCGGCGGCGCGTTCTTCTCCGACTACGCCGCGATCGTGAACTTCTCCAGCTCGGTGTTCCATGCCAACGCCGCGCGTCGCGGCGGCGCCGCGCGCCTGAACGGCGCCGAGACGACGTTCCTGAACTGCACGGTCGACGGCAACGAGGCCTGGCTCGACGGCGCGGGCTTCCAGGCCCGCAACAGCACGATCAACATCGTGCGCTCCATCGTCAGCAACAACGAGGGACCGGGCCTCTCCAGCGACAACAGCCAGATCATCTGCGTGGGCACCAACGTGTTCGGCAACACGGGAGGCGACTGGGTCGAGGGGCTGGCCGGCATGCGGCACCTGGACTTCAACATGGAAGCGGATCCCCGATTCTGCGCGCCCGGCGACCTGCACATCGCCGAGGATTCGCCGTGCGCCCCTGCGAACAATCCCGTGGGCCTGATCGGCGCGCTGCCGGTAGGCTGCGAGAACGTCGGCGTGCTCCTGCTATCGTTCGAAGCGGTTCGCCGCCGCGAGGTCGTGCAATTGACCTGGACCGCGGCCGATCCGGCGGTGGAATTCCGCCTCGAGGGCCGGTCGCTCGACGATACCTCTCTACCGCCTTGGACCGTGCCCTACTCGGTCGTGGGCGAAGGTGGGTCGTTCGAGGCACGCGACGAGCCCAAGGATCGTGACGGCCGGCTGGTCTACAGCCTCGAGGCCCGCATCGAGGACGACACCTGGACCCTGCTCGAGGAACGGATCGTCGATCCGCCCGTTCCTGCGATCGATCGCCTGACGCTCGATCAGGTCTTCCCGAACCCGTTCAACCCCCAGGTGACGATCACCTTCACGCTGGGAGAAGCCGGTCCGGTCGAGGCTGCGATCTTCGACCTCAGCGGCCGGTTGGTCCGCGCGCTGACCGACATCCGCTTGCCGGCCGGGCAGTCGTCGCTCACCTGGGACGGGCTCGACACCGCCGGGCGTCCGCAGCCGACCGGCACCTACCTGCTGCGGATCACGGGCGATGGCGCGCAGCGATCGGCCAAGTTGATGCTCGTTCGCTGATCCGGTCGCGACGACCGGCGCGCCACGACGCCGGCGCAGGGCTTGCCGTCCGCGGCGAACCCCTCCTCGTGCACGAGCACCTCGAGCCCGGCTCGGCGGCAGATGCCCGCGGCCTCGCCGGATCGCAACCGGTGCCGGGGTCGCGGATTGCCGAGGTAGCCGGGCGCATCGCGAAACGTCTCCAGCACGAGCACGCCGCCCGCAACCAACATCCCGGCCGCTCGTTCCAGCAGTCCGCGATCGAGGAATCGGAACATCAGCGCCACCGCCAGGGGGTCATCCGGCAAGCTCCCGGCATCCCGCAGGTCTGCCGCCTTCCAGGCGACGGCGACCCGGCAGCTGGCCGCCAACCGTTGCCCGAGGGCGAGGGCCTCGACCTGATGGTCGATGCCGGTCACTCGCCAACCCCGCCGGGCCAACCAGACCGCCGCGCGGCCGCTGCCGCACCCGAGGTCGAACGCCGGGCCCAAGGCCGACGGCGGCAACAGCCCGAACCAGCGTGCCAGGAACGTCGGCGGGCGCCAGAGCACGGCGCCGGACTCGCCCCGCTGCACGAGGTCGTCCGGCAGAACGGCGAGGTCGGCCTCGTTCAAGGCCAGCCAGCGAACCTCCGGGCGACCACGATCGGATAGATGCGCCGCCACCATCCGGGCCACGTCGGGACGGTCGGCGATCACGAGCAGGGATTCATGATGCGGCGGCAGGAAGATCGACGGCAGGTTCGTCATCAGCCAGGCCGTCCGCTCGGAGGCGGCCACAAGCTCCAGATCCGGTTGCAGCGGCAGGCTGACCGACCCCGTCAGGTGACCGGCGGCATGGTCGGCCGCCGCCCGCACGTCGAGCACGCGGCCGCCGCACCAGGCGAGCAGGTCGCGCCAATCGACCGGCGCCAGGGTCATGCAACCCTCCCGTTCTTGCCCGCTTGGCGACGCGGGTCGGATCTGCTACGGTTCCGACAAGGCATCATCGGTCGGTGTTCCTCTGGCGCGGTCCGTCCGGACCGGGAGGCGGTCGTGATCCTTCGCCACACGCTGCTGTCGACCCTGGCCGGCCCGCTGCTCGCGGTCGCCGCCCCCGAGGGCTTGCGTCACCTGCAACTGCTGGCCGATGCCGACGCCTGGTCGGTGACCGTGGCCCGGCTCGCGGCCGCCGAGGGTCCACACACCACGCTCGCCGACCATCCCGCCGCCTTCGAGCCCCTCGCCCGGCAACTCGGCGAATATTTCGCCGGCCTGCGGCGAGAATTCGACCTACCGCTGGCCCCTCGGGGGACCGCGTTCCAGCAGCGGGTCTGGGACGCGCTCCGACGCATCGCGTACGGCCATCTCCGCTCATACAGCCGCCTGGCGGTCGACCTGGGCAGCCCGGGCGCCGCCCGCGCCGTCGGCCAGGCAGCCTCCCAGAACCCTATCCTGATCCTGGTACCGTGCCATCGTTTGCTGGGCAACGACGGGCGACTTGTCGGGTTTTCGGCCGGCACCGAACTGAAGGCGGGCCTGCTGCGACTCGAGGGCCACCGCGTCAGCCAGGGTGGACGCATCCGCCCGCCCCGCCTCTTCTAGCAAAATCTGGCCGGAATCCTGCATTAAGGCTCAGTGTCGCCGGTTTGAGCCCGAAACACAATCTTCGAGGCACAAGGTAGATGTTGCAGGGCGGAGGCGGGGAGGTACAATTTGCCCCGACGATCCCATGCCGCCCGCCCCGTTTCCCCAGGAGTCGACCATGAAGGGAATCCGCACGTTCATCGTCACGCCCAACCTGCCGCCCAAGCTGCAACCGCTGCTCGAGATCGCCCGCAATCTGTGGTGGGTGTGGAATCCCGAGGCGATCAACCTGCTGCGGCGTGTCGATCCCGACCTCTGGGAGGAGCACCACAACAACCCCGTGGCCGTCCTCGGCAGCCTGTCGTCCGATCGCATCAGCGACCTGACACGCGACCAGGCCTTCCTCGCCAACCTCGACGCCGTCTACGAGGACCTGCAGCGATATCTCAAGCAAGCGTCCTGGTTCGACGGCGAACACGGCCACCTCGGCGAGGTCAAGATCGCTTATTTCTCGTTCGAGTTCGGCCTGCACGAATCGTTGCCGCTCTATTCCGGCGGCCTCGGCGTTCTGGCGGGCGACCACCTCAAGTCGGCGACGGATCTGGGCGTGCCGCTGGTGGGGGTCGGGCTCGCTTATCAGTACGGGTACTTCCGCCAGTACCTGAACCATGACGGCTGGCAGCAGGAAGACTACCCCATCAACGACTTCTACAACATGGCGATGACGCTCGAGCGCCAGGCGGACGGCAAGCCGGTCACCGTCGAGATCGAGTATCCCGGTCGCAAGGTGCTGGCGCAGATCTGGCGCGTGCAGGTGGGCCGCAACCCGCTGTTCCTGCTGGACACCAACCTGGCGGTCAATCGCCCGGAGGATCGCGAGCTCACGACGCGCCTCTACGGCGGCGACATCGACATGCGCATCCGGCAGGAGATCCTGCTCGGCATCGGCGGCGTGCGCGCGCTGGTGGCCCTCGGCATCCAGCCCGAGGTCTTCCACCTGAACGAGGGCCATTCGGCGTTCCTGTGCCTCGAACGCATCCGCAACCTGATGAACGACCACAAGCACCCCTACGACGTGGCGTTCGAGCTGGTGCGTTCCTCGAGCGTGTTCACGACGCACACCCCCGTGCCCGCCGGCAACGACCACTTCGACCCCCAGCTGGTGCGCACCTACCTCAAGCCATTGGCCGACCAGCTCGGCATCGGCATCGAGGGTCTGCTCGCGCTCGGCCGCCAGAATCCCGACGACAAGCACGAGACCTTCTGCATGACCGTGCTGGCCCTGCGCCTGGCCCAGTTCGCCAACGGCGTCAGCGAGCTGCACGGCCACGTGTCGCGCAAGATGTGGCAGCGCATCTGGCCGGGGGTGCCGGTGGAAGAGCTGCCGATCAGCCACATCACCAACGGCATCCACACGCGGTCCTGGCAGTGCCAGGAGCTGGCCCGGCTGTACGACCGTTACCTCGGACCCCGCTGGTACGACAAGCCGACCAACCACATGGTCTGGGAACGGGTCAACCGCATTCCCGACGCGGAGCTGTGGCGGGCGCACGAGCGCATGCGCGAGCGCCTGGTGGGGTACGTGCGGCGCAAGCTGCGCGAGCAGCTCGAGTCACGCGGCGCCAACCGCGCGAACATCGCGGCGGCCCGCGAGGTGCTCGATCCCGAGGCCCTGACGATCGGCTTCGCGCGCCGGTTCGCCACCTACAAGCGTGCCGCCCTGGTCCTGAGCGACCCCGCCCGGCTCGCGCGCATCCTGAACAATCCGGACCGGCCGGTGCAGATCATCTTCGCCGGCAAGGCCCATCCGAAGGATCACCCGGGCAAGGAGCTCATCCGTCAGATCGTGCACATGGCGCAACGCGACGAGTTCCGCAAGCACCTGGTCTTCCTCGAGGATTATAACATGGAGGTCGCGCGCTACCTCGTGCAGGGCGTCGACGTCTGGCTGAACAACCCCCGTCGCCCGCTGGAAGCCTCGGGCACCAGCGGCATGAAGGTGCCGGTCAACGGCGGCATCAACGTCTCGGTGCTCGACGGCTGGTGGGTCGAGGGGTACAACAAGGAGAACGGCTGGGCGATCGGCGCCGGCGAGGATTATGACGACCCCGCCTACCAGGACCAGGTCGAAGGCACGGCGCTCTACGAGTTGCTCGAGAACGAGATCGCGCCCATCTACTACGAGCGCTCGAGCGACGGTCTGCCGCGCGAGTGGATCCGCTACATGAAGAACTCCATGCGCACGGTCAACGCCGAATTCAACACCAACCGCATGGTCGAGGAGTACACGCAGCGCTTCTACGTGCCGTGCCTCGACCAGTCGCGCAAGCTGCGGCAGGATCAGGCCGCGGCGGCGCGCGAGCTGGCGGCCTGGCGCGTCGAGGTCCGCAAGCGGTGGGCGGCCGTCAACGTCATCGAGATCACGGCGGTCGACCTGGAAGCACAGCCGATGGGGTCGCGCTTCCCGGTGCAGGCGATCGTCGAGCTGGGCGAGCTGACGACCGACGACGTGCTCGTCGAGATCTATCACGGGTTGCTCGACAGCCACGGCAACATCGTCAACGGCGAGACCGAGACCATGATGCCCACCGGCGATCCGGGCAAGGGCATCGTGGCCTTCACGGGCGATATCCCCTGCCGTCGGTCGGGGCTGCGGGGGTTCACGGTCCGCATCACGCCGCGTAATCCGCGCTTCCCGCTGAACCGCTTCGAGACCGGGTTGATCCGCTGGTTCGGCGACGAGGTGGCCTCCTCGTCGACCACGCCGCAAGGCGTGCGCGGCTGAGCCCTGGGCAAGCGACGGACGAGGCGGCGGGCCGGCGATGATCGCTGGCCCGCCGCCTCGTCAAAAGCTCAACCATCGACCTCGCCGAGCCCCGGCACTAGGGTCCGCAGCTCCGCCACGTAGGTCTTGAACTGCTCTCGCCCGGCCGCCGACATGCGCACCAGGGTTTGCGGCTTCTTGCCCACGAATTCCTTCTGCACCTGCACCAGGCCGCCGGACTCGAGCTTGCCGAGGTGTACCGAGAGCGTGCCGTCGGTCAGGTCGAGGCCGTGTTTCAGCTCGGTGAAGGTGTAGCCGCCGGGGCGGGTCATCAATCGGCAGAGGATCAACAGGCGCACGCGGCCGTGGATCAACGGCGACAGCGGCGCCGCTGCGCCGCTTCCTGATCCGGACGCGCTGGTTCGTGCCACGCCCCTGGCCTCCCTGCCGGGCTTGGCGATGGCCGCCGGCTCGAGGCCGCGACCGATGAGATGGCCGCCGCGATCCTTCGCGGCGGCCGCAAGAGCGAGGGGGGCGGCCGGCACCCATGACCGGTAGGCCCACCCCCCCGTGCGCCGCCTGGACCTCCTGTCCAGCCCCTTGCGGGGGTCGTCGCTCCGTCCGACCCGGCTTGTCAACCGTCCAGACAGGCCCGCCTTCGTGGCGCGGGTTTCGCTTCCTTGCGAATGCCCGCCTGCTGGATGACTGATACTTTAATAATTCAAGTACTTCATAATGTCAAGCACAATCTTCGCGGCACCCGCAGACCGGCCTCGAGCGGCGATTTCGTTGGACTCGCCGTGACCGCCCTCTATCTTAGACCGGGTCATCCCGGACGCTCCCGCCGACCGAGCGGCCGCGCCGCCCTGGCGACGGCCCGCGGGAGACCCGCTCCAGAGGCCAGGAGGATTTCATGAAGACCGAGAAGTTCATCGAACTCGAGGAACGCTACGGCGCTCACAACTACCACCCGCTGGACATCGTCATCAAGCGGGCCGAGGGCGTCTGGGTGGAAGACGTCGAGGGACGGCAGTACATGGACTTCCTGGCCGCCTACAGCGCGGTCAACCAGGGTCACTGCCATCCACGCCTCTTGAAGGCGCTACGCAACCAGGCGCGCAAGGTGACGTTGACCAGCCGCGCCTTCCGCAACGACCAGCTGCCGCATTTCTGCCGCGAGATCTGCGAGCTGACCGGCTTCGCGCGCGTGCTGCCGATGAACTCGGGCGCCGAGGCCGTCGAGACCGCGGTCAAGGCCGCGCGCAAGTGGGGCGAGAAGGTCAAGGGCGTGCCCGAGGGGCACGGCGAGATCATCGTCTGCGCCGACAACTTCCACGGCCGCACCACGACGATCGTCAGCTTCAGCACCGACCCGCAGTACCGCGACGGCTTCGGCCCCTTCACCCCGGGCTTCAAGGTGATCCCCTACGGCGACGCCGACGCGCTCGCCGCGGCGATCACCGACCACACCGTGGCTTTCCTGGTCGAGCCGATCCAGGGCGAGTCGGGCATCGTGGTGCCGCCCGAGGGATTCCTGAAGCGGGCGCGGCAGATCTGCAGCGAGCGCCGCGTCCTGTTGATCTGCGACGAGATCCAGTCCGGCCTCGGCCGCACCGGCAAGCTCTTCGCCTACGAATGGGAGGGCATCCGCCCCGACGGCGTCATCATCGGCAAGGCGCTCAGCGGCGGCTTCTACCCCGTCAGCGCGTTCCTGAGCGACGATGAGGTCATGGGCGTGTTCAAGCCCGGCGACCACGGCTCCACGTTCGGCGGCAACCCGCTGGGCATGGCCGTGGCGCGCGAGGCGCTGCGCGTGCTGGTCGACGAGCAGCTCGTCGAGCAGAGCGCCAAGCTCGGGCCGTGGTTCATCGAGAAGCTGGGCGAGATCAAGTCGAAGAGCATCGTCAAGGTCCGCGGCAAGGGCCTGTGGGTGGGCCTGGTGCTCAACACGCGGGCGCGCCCCTACTGCGAGGCCCTGATGCACGAAGGCATGCTCTGCAAGGAGACGCACGACACGGTGATCCGCCTGGCGCCACCGCTGTGCATCACCAAGAAGGAGCTGAACGTCGCGCTGCGACGGATCGCCAAGGTGTTCAAGAAGATCGACGGCTAGCGGCGCATCGCCGCCGGCTCTTCCTCGCGCCGCGCGCGCCTGACCTTCACGGGCGGAGACCCCGTGATCAGGCGCGCGCTCTTGTTATCGAAGAGGAAGTTCCACATCCAGTTCCACATCACGGCGACCTTCGCGCGAAAGCCGATCAGGAACATGATGTGCACCAGGCTCCACAGGACCCAGGCCGCCCAGCCGGCCACGTGGCGA
The DNA here is from genome assembly GCA_964630845.1 of uncultured Fibrobacteraceae bacterium. Taxonomy (GTDB): domain Bacteria; phylum Krumholzibacteriota; class Krumholzibacteriia; order LZORAL124-64-63; family LZORAL124-64-63; genus Glo-17. The sequence continues at coordinate 5,099 of CAZVWL010000045.1, read as the reverse complement.
CCGGCGATGTCGGCCACGGCGCGGTTGCGGCCGATGGTCGCCATGTTGCCGCGGTCGCGGTATCGGAACGCCGGCCGCGCCGTGACGGCCGCCGAGCGCCCGGGGCCGACCTCGCCGGCGATCAAGCGCGCCGCGTGACGCCCGCCCTGGATCGCGACCTGCGCGACGCCGGGCAGACCGTCGGCGAACCGCGGATCGTCGGCGCGGGCGAGGTCGCCCAGCACGAAGACCTCGGGATGGCCGGGCAGCGAGAGGTCGGGCCGCACGACGACACGGCCGCGCCCATCCAGCGGCACGCCCAGCGTACGCCCGAGCGGCGACGCGGCGACGCCCGCGGCCCAGAGCACGTTCTCGGCCGGCACGAAGTCCTCGCCGATGCGCACGCCCTCGGCGGTCACCTCGGTGACGAGCGCGCCGGTGCGCACGTCCACGCCCAGGTGCACGAGGTCGCGTCGCGCGCGGTCCGACAGGCCGGCCGGCATGCCCGGCAGCACCCGCGACGACCCCTCCAGCAGGATCACGCGCGCGGTGGTGGTGTCGATGTTGCGGAAGTCGCGCGGGATGGTGCGCGCGGCGATCTCCTTGAGCGCGCCGGCCAGCTCGACGCCGGTCGGTCCGGCCCCCACCACGACGAAGGTGAGTTTCGCCCGGCGCGCCGCCTCGTCGGCCTCCTGCTCCGCCTCCTCGAAGGCCAGCAGCACGCGGCGGCGGATCTCCAGCGCGTCGTCGATCGACTTCAAGCCCGGCGCGAGGCGCTCCCAGTGGCCGTTGCCGAAGTAGCTGTGCGTGGCGCCGGTGGCCAGCACGAGGTAGTCGTAGCCCATCGAACCGCCGGCGTAGTGCACCCGGCGTTCGGCGAGGTCGACCGAGGTCACCTCGTTGAGGTACACCCGGCAGTTGCGCTGGCGGCTGAGGATCTTGCGGATCGGTTCGGCGATCTCCGCCGGCGACAGCACGGCCGACGCCACCTGGTACAGCAGGGGCTGGAACAGGTGGTAGTTGTTGCGGTCGAAGAGCGCGATGTCGACCGGGCAGGCCCGCAGGCCCTTGGCGGCCTGGAGGCCGGCGAAGCCGCCGCCGACGATGATGACTCTTGGTTCGATTCGCTCGCGATTCCGCTCCACAGGGGTCTCCCCGGTTGTGCCCCGAAGACTGTTGCTGGCCGCCGACACCTCTCGAAACGCCGTCTTGGGGTCGGTCCGGCCGGCGGGTGTCCGTCACGTATAACTGCCTGTAGATCGGCCCAAATCGTCGAATCGACACGATCCCTGGCATTCCAGGTGCGCCGGCGCACGTTGTCGGCTGCCGACGCCGGCCGTCCGAGCTGCCCCAGCAACACTCTCCGGGGCACAACTATAGATTACCATTATAGTCAATTATTATGATCGAACCAGAACCATGACGCGATCCCTGGTCGACGTTAGATTCCCAGGCATCGTCGCCCACAACCCTCGACCTCAAGGGATACCCAACGTGCTGCGTGACCATCGTTCCGCCGGCCGACCGAGCCGGGCCAAGCTCACCTTCCCGGCGCTCGTGTTCGCGCTTCTGGCCTCGATCGCCGCGCTCGGCCCGACGCCGAGCCGGGCCGCCGACGCCGACCCCATCGCCGCCATCATCCACCACGCCCAGGCCGACACGTTTGCGCTGGCTGCGCTGCGCGAGCTGTGCGACGAGGTCGGGCCGCGCCTGGCCGGCAGCGAGGGCATGCGACGAGCCCACGGTTGGGCGCGACGCTGGCTAAAGGCCGCGGGCGCCGACACCATCTGGGCGCAGCCGGTCACGGTGCCGCGCTGGGAGCGGGGTCGTGAATGGGCGCGGCTGGTCGAACCCTACGACATGCCGCTGGGCATGCTCGGCCTGGGCATGAGCGTGGGCACCGGCGGCGTGGTGCTGGAGGCCGAGGTGCTGGCCGTCACCGACTGGGACGAGCTGGAGGCGCGCGCCGAGGAGGCGCGGGGGCGCCTCGTGGTCTTCAACCCGCCCTGGGTCGGCTACGGTCCCAACGTGCAGTACCGTTCACGCGGCGCCAGCCGGGCGGCTCGGCACGGCGCCGTGGGGGTGCTCATCCGTCCGGCCGGCTTCGGCCAGAATTCGCCCCACACCGGCGTGATGGGCTACGAGGAGGGCGTGCCGCAGATCCCGGCCGCGAGCCTGACCATCGAGGACGCGGCGCTGCTCTGGCGGCTCGACCGCGCCGGCATCCGCCCGCGCGTCGCCCTGATGATGCAGGCGCAGCCGCTGGAGCCGGGTCCGTGCGCGAACATCATCGCCGAGCTGCGCGGTTGGGAGCGGCCCGAGGAGATCGTCGTCATCGCGGCGCACCTCGACGCCTGGGACACCGGCCAGGGCGCGCACGACGACGGCGGCGCCTGCGCCATGATGATCGCCACCGTGAAGGTGCTGCGCGATCTCGAGCTGCGCCCGCGCCGCACCCTGCGGGTCGTGCTGTACACGAGCGAGGAGTACGGCGGCCAGGGCGGGCACGCGTATGTGGAGGAACGGGGCGGCGAGGTCGCCCGGCATGTGCTCGCGCTCGAGAGCGACTCCGGCGTCTTCGCGCCGGCCGGCTTCTCGGTGCGCGCCTCCGAGGAAGCGATCGCGGCACTCGGCCGCTTCGCGGCGCCGCTGGCTGCGGTCGGCGCCGATTCGGTGTACGCCGGCTGGGCGGGCGTGGACATCCAGCCGCTGGTCGACCGCGGGGTGATCGGCGTCGGCCACCGCGTGCACGGCCCCGCGTACTTCAGCTTCCACCATGCCCCCTCCGATGTTTTCGGCGCGGTCGAGCCCGAGCTGCTCGCGGCCAATCTGGCGGCGATCGCGGGCTTCGCCTACGGTGTCGCCGACTTCGCCGGCGACCTCGCCACGCTGACCGCCCCGAGCCGCCCGAAAGACGATTGACGACCGTGCCTGCCTGGCTGGATCGCCTGCGCGCCCGCGGCCGCCGTCCCCGAGACGGCGGCCGCGATGCCATCCTTACCGGGCCGATCACGCCCACGCTGCTCGGTCTGAGCGTGCCGATGATCATGGCCATGTTCCTGGTGACCGCCTACGGGCTGGTGGACATGGTCTACCTCGGACGCTTCAGCGCCGAGGCGATGGCCGCGGTCAGCCTCGCGTTTCCTGTCACCTATCTGCTGCACACCTTCGGCGGCGCGCTCGGCTCGGCGGCCACCAGCCTCTGCAGCCGGCTGATCGGCGGCCGTCGCGAGGAGGAGCTGCCGAACCTGGTCCTGCATGTCATCATGCTCGTGGCGGCGCTCGCCATCCTGCTGATCCCCGGCGGCCTGCTCCTGCTCGAACCGGCGCTGCGCGCTCCCGGCACCGACCCTGTCGTGCGCGACCTCGCCCGCCAGTACGGCTCGATCTATTTCCTCGGCGGCTTCTTCAGCCTGTTCGCGATGAGCGTCAACGCGCTATTCCGCGGCGAGGGCGACACGGTCTTCCCCTTCAAGGTCATGGCCCTCGGCCTGGTGCTGAACGTGGCGCTCAACCCGCTGTTCATCTTCGGGCCCGGACCCTTCCCGCGCCTGGGCGTGGCCGGCGCCGCCATGACCACGGTCGTCAGCTTCGCCTTCGCCTCGTTGCTGGTGCTCAGGGAGCTGCGCCGCGGCCGGACACGCCGCCGGGTATACCTCGCGCGCGGCGCCTGGCGCTTCGACCGTGCCCTTCTGCGCGACCTGCTCAGCGTGGCCGGCCCCGCCACCCTGGCCAACATCTCGCTGCCCGTGTCCGTCTTCCTGATCAACGGCATGCTGGCGCCGTTCGGCACGGTGGCGCTGGCCGCGTTCGGAGCCTCGCTGCGGCTGCTCAGCTTCGTGTTCCTGCCCACGCTGGGGCTCAGCCTCAGCATGATGATCATGGTGGGCCAGAACCATGGCGCCGGGCAGCGGGAGCGGGTCCGCACCATCACGCTGACGACGTTGCGTTTTGCACTCACGCTGCTGGCCGCCCTGGCCCTGCCCGTGATCCTGTTCCCGCGCTGGGCCATGGGCCTGATGACGGACGACCCCGCCGTCATCGAAGCCGGCTGGCCCCTGGCGCGCTGGGCGACCGTAGCCCGCCCGATGCTCAGCGTGGTCAACATCACGGCGTTCTGGTTCCAGGCGCGTGGGCAGGGTCTGGCCGGCATGATGCCCAATTCGGTGCTGCGCGTGGTGCTCGAGCCCCTGGGCGTCTGGATCGGCCTGCAGATGGGCGGGCTGGTGGGCGGCTGGTACGGGTTCGCGGTCGGCGACGTGGTGGGCGGCGCGGTCTTCCTGGCGCTGTTGATCTGGCGCTTGCAGGTCTACGTGAAGACCGGCGATGAGGGCAAGAAGTTCGGGACCGTGGCCATCCCCCCGGCCTGATCGCCGGCTACCCCCTGGCAAGCGACTCTTGGCACGCATCTGGCTGGAAACGGTCGGAAACGGCGCGCCGCCACAGGTCGGCGCGCGTCCGACGCCAAGAGCCATCCGGGGAGAATCCCATGCGCCCGATCGACCGGTTCGCGCCTACCCTGCTGCCCGTCGCCCTGGCAGCCGTGCTGGCCCTGCTGCCTGCCTGCTCGTCCGAAGAGGACGACCGCTGGACGCGCCCGACGGTGCCCACGACCGCGGACGCGCTGGCAGGTTACTGGCAGGCCCAGTCCGGCGCGGCGACAGCCCTTGGCGAGGCCGATGACCACTGGGAAGCGTTTGCCGCCCTGGCGGCAGATCCGGACACCGACCCGCAGGCCGTGGCGTCGGCGGCCGCGGCGTACCGGACCGCCTGCGACGCGGCCGCGGATCGGCTCGCGGCCTGGCGTGATCTCGAGCAGTACGTCGTGCCCGGCGGCAAGGCGCAGTTCACGGAGGTGGCGCGCGCAACGGCGCTGGCGGTGCTCGGCCGCGCCGGCGAGGCGGCCGCGACCGGCGGCGAGGCCCTCGTGGTCTGCTGGCAGACCCTCGGCGGGCTGGCGAGCTTGCGGGTGGCCCTCGCCGACCCCGAGGGCACGATCCCGGTCAACGGGACCCTGGCCGACTGGCTGGTCGCGCGCCTGCAGGCCCGCGACACGCTGGTGACGGTCGCGATCCTCGCCGATCAGGATCACGGCGGCCGGCTGCCGCTGGCCCAGCTGG
>CAZVWL010000044.1:0-16165 GCA_964630845.1 uncultured Fibrobacteraceae bacterium | reverse complement strand
CATCATGCCACAAAGGGATACAAACGCCAAATCGCTTTCCCGGGTTGCCAAGCCGGCGCCAGCCATGCATTGTCATCGCCACCATGGCCGCACCTCGCTGGAAACGAGCCATCTTCTACCTCGAGCGGTTGCGCCGAGAGATCGCCTATGACGATTGCATGGGCATGGCGGCGCAGATCGCCTATTACATGCTGCTGTCGCTGGTCCCGTTCCTGATCTTCGTGCTGTCGATCATGAGCCAGTTCTCCTTCGGCGAGGCGCTCGAGCCGATCCTGCTCGAGACCATGCGCGAGCAGATGCCGCCGGAAGCCGCCAACTTCGTGGTCGACATCGTGGTGCGCATCCTGCCGACGCGCAGCAGCGAGACGACGCTGGTCTCGTTCTTCTTCATGCTCTGGGGGTCGAGCATGGCCGTCGGCGCCCTGATCACGACGATCAATCGGGCCTACAACCTGCGCCCCCGCCGCAACTTCCTCGTGCAGAAGCTGCTGTCGATCGGCCTGGTGATCATGCTGTCGGCGATCCTGCTGCTGGCGATGGCAATCATGCTGCTCGGGCCGCGGGTCACCCAGGCCATGTTCCAGTTCCTGCAGCTGGCCAGCGAATCGAGTTCCTTCTGGACCTCGATCCGGCTGCCGCTGGCCGCGTTGCTCGTGCTCTCGACGATGGTGGTGCTCTACTACTACGCGCCGGAGGCCCGGCAGCGTCTGGTGCACATCCTGCCGGGCAGCGTGGTGGCCACCGTGCTGTGGCTGGTCGCGACCTCGGCCTTCCGGCTCTTCGTGCGCAACTTCGGCAACTACAACGCTACCTACGGGTCGCTCGCGGCCGTCGTGATCCTGCTCGCCTATTTCTGGCTGACGGGTTTCATCTACCTGCTGGGGGCGGAGATCAACGCCCTGATGAAGCGCGTCGAGCTGGAGGAAGGGCGCAGCCTGTTCCGGCCGCTGCGTTGAAGGAGGACCGAGCCGATGCTGACCTGCAAGGCGACCTGGACCGACGGCCTGCGCTACGTGCACACCTCCGGCAGCGGCCACGCGCTGGTGACCGACGCCCCGACATCCGTCGGCGGCGGCGGCACCGCGCCGTCGCCGATGGAGCTCATGCTGCATGCGCTTTGCGGCTGCATGGGGGTCGACCTCGCCCAGATGCTCGGCAAGATGCGCCAGAATCTGACGGGGCTGGAGGTCTCGGCCGCGGCCGAGCGGCGCGAGGAGCATCCGCGGGTCTTCACGCGCATCGATCTGCACGTGGTGGCCTGCGGCGAGGTCGACCCGGCGAAACTGCAGCGCGCGATCGAACTCAGCCTCGAGACCTACTGTTCGGTCGCGGCGATCATGCGGTCCTCGGCGACGATCGCGCCGACCTGGGAAGTGCGCACTTGATCTTATGTGCGCTGCCACGCATCCGCTATTGAATTCGTGACGCCTTTGTGATACCTTTATCTTTCGCGGAACGGTCGTGCCTTGTCCCGGTGGGGACCAGGCTCAGTCGCCATGTCGGCGGGTACCGGGGCTTCGGCTCGGAATGGGGTTCTCATGGGTCGCTCCTGGCAACGTCTTGCGGTCGCGGCGATGCTTGCGGGGCTGGTCGGGGCGGCGCCGGCCGTCGAGATCGACCCCGAACTCAAGGCGCTGCTGAACCTGAAATCCGACCCCGGGATCATCAACGTCCTGATGGTCTTCCCCGATGAGCCCGAGCTCGACGAACTCGAGGTGCTGCTCGAGAACGCCACGCCGGGCAAGCGGCGCGCGGCCACGGTCGCGGCGCTCAAGCGCCAGGCGCGCAAGGCGCAGGAGGAGGCGTGGCATTTCTTCGAAGGTGGCGACCTGCCGGGTCCGGTCGAGTACGTCGACATGCTGTACTTCGCCAACGCGATCGCGTTCGGCGCCGACCGTGAGGTGATCCTCGCGCTGGCCGAGACCAAGAGCCGCCGCCTCGACAACGTGGTGCTCTTCCACGACAAGCCGTACGAGCTGATCGAGGCGCTGCCCGGGCTGCGCGCGGGCGACAAGGCGGCCGCGCCCGACACGACCTGGAACGTGCGGTACATCCGGGCCGACCGTGTGTGGCGGGAGCTGGGCATCACCGGCGCGGGCATCCTGATCGGCCACATCGACACCGGCGTGGACCTGTTGCACCCGGACCTCCGGCATCGCCTGTGGCGCAACCCGGGCGAGACGGCGTCGGGCATCGACGACGATCGCAACGGCTTCGTCGACGACATCCAGGGCTGGGACTTCGGCGACGGCAACGCCCTGCCCATGGACGACAGCAGCGTGGCGGGGCACGGCACCCACACCGCGGGCATCCTGGCTGGAGACGGCACGAGCGGCCTGGTGACGGGCGTGGCGCCGGGCGCGAGCATCCTGCCGGTGAAGATCTTCACCTCCGACGGCAAGAGCACGCTGGGTCGCATCTGGGCGGCGCAACAGTACTGCGCCGAGAACGGCGCCCGCATCATCAGCATGTCGCTCGGCGTCAAGGGCGACGTCTCGCCGCTCTACCTGCGCAACGACCGCTTCAACGCCGCCGCGCTGCGCACGGCCGGCGTGACCCTCTTCAACAGCGCCGGCAACTACCGGGGCGAACTGGCGCCGCCGCTCGAGCTGGGCATGACCGCGCGCGTGCCGGCGCCCTGGAGCAGCGTGCCGGTCCCGTTCTCGAGCACCGGCGGCGTGGTGACCGTCGGCGGCCTCGCCCATCGCAGCGACGCGTCGTTCGCGGCGAGCAGCCGGGGTCCGGCCACCTGGGGGCACGTGAGCCCCTGGTTCGACTGGCCGTACATACCCGGCCCCGGCCTGATCAAGCCGGACCTGGTGGCGCCCGCCGAGGGCATCGCCTCGCTGCTGCCGGGCGGACAGTACAGCGGCGAGACCTGGAGCGGCACCTCGATGGCCGCGCCGCATGCCGCGGCCGTGGCCGCGCTCATGCTGGAGAAGAACCCCACGCTCTCGCCGGCCGGCATCGACAGCTTGCTCGAGCTGACCGCGCGCGACCTCGGCGCCCCCGGCAAGGACAACGTCTTCGGCGCCGGCGCCCTGGATGCGTACGCCGCGGTGATGGCCGTGCCCACCGACCAGTTGCCCGACCTCTATGCCACCGCCTTCGTGGTCGACCCGACGGGCGATGGCGTGCTCGATCCCGGCGAGATGCCGGCGGTCGTCTTCTCGGTGCGCAATGCCGGCCAGGTGCCGGCGACCGGCGTGGTCGGGAGGCTCGAGATCTCCCGCAACAACAACGTGCAAGTGATCGTGGCCGACGCGGTGTTCCCCGACCTGGATCCGGGCGCGACGGTCGACAACGCGGACAGCCCGTTCGTGGTCGGCGTCTCGCCGGTGGCCGCCGACGGGCATGGCTTCGTCATGCACCTGACCGTGGGCACCGCCGAAGGTTTCGAGCGTCGCTTCGACCTGGCCGGTCATGTGGGCCTGCCGGAACACCGCACGCACGACCTCGGCGCGGTCTACCTGACGGTCACCTCGCGGGGCAGCCTCGGCTACCTCGACGACACGCGCCAGCAAGGCCAGGGCGCCGGCCCGATCGGTGGGCCGAGCCAGCTCTTCATCAGCTCGCTGTGGGGCGGCCATGCCGAGGGCTACGTCTGCAACAACGACCTGATCGCCGCCGGGCGCGACCCCGCCGAATGGACGCGGCGCGTGCAGCCGACCGGCAACGTGGCCGTGCTCGAGCAGCAAGACCTGGCCCAGGTCTACGGCCTGGCGTTCACCGACGCCGGCCATCCCCAGGCCCGCGGCATCGAGATCGGGCTGGTGAGCCGCGCGTTCGGCGACGCGGCCCGTGCCGGCGCGGTCGTGCTGGACTACACGATCCGCAACACCGGGCCGCTGCCGGTCGCTGACTACCACGTCGGCCTGTTCCAGGACTGGGACATCATCGACGCGTTCGGCAACACGGGCGGCGTCGATACGGCCCGCCGCGAGGTGTGGCTGGGCATGCCGGACGGCCCGGTCGCCGGGGTCGCGGTGCTGGGCAACGCGCCCGTCAGCAACCTGACGCTCATCGACAACCCCACGTACGTCTTCCCGCAGGACCACGTCATCGACGCGCACAAGGCCGCGCTGCTGCGCGGCGATCTGGAGCAGACGTCGGCCGCCTATCCCGGCGATCTGTCGCTGCTGGCCGCGGCCGGACCGTTCCAGCTCGCGCCGGGCGCCACCGCGCACGTTTCGTTCGTGGTCGCTTACGGCAACGACCTCGCCGCGTTCCAGGCCACGGTCGACGCCGTGGTCAGCGGCGGCGCGGTGACGAGCGTCGAGCCCGAATTGCCGAACGCCAGGCTGGCCCTCGGGCCGAATCGGCCCAACCCGTTCAACCCGATGACCGAGATCGCCTTCTCGCTCTCGGCGCCGGGCCCGGTGACCCTCGCGATCTTCGACCTCGCCGGCCAGCGCGTCCGCTCGCTGCTGCAGGAATCGCTGGACGCCGGCGCGCACACCGCGCGCTGGGATGGGCGCAACGACGCGGGCCGACCGGTGGGATCGGGCATGTACCTCTACCGCCTGGAGGCGGAGGGCCGATCGTTGACGCGCAAGATGCTGCTGGTGCGGTGACGGTCGCGCGGGCGCTGCTGGTGATCATGTTCTGCGTGGCGGCGCCGCCGGCTGCCGCCGCGCCGCCGGCGCTCGAGCGCGCGCTGGCCTACAACCGCACCGTCGCCGACCTCGCCACCCCCGCCGAACTGGACGCCATGCTCGCCCTGGAACAGGACGAGCCGACCGCCGTCAGGATCGGTCGCTGGGCCCGCCGGTACGCCGCCGCCGACGGCACGACCTACCGCTTCGGCCTCGCCGATGGCGGGTACGTGGCCCGCGGCCTGCTCGTGCCCGGCCTCGTGCACGATTGCATCAGCCTGGTGTACCGGGTCACCGAGCTGGCCCAGGCTCGGTCGGCCGCGCATGCGGTCGAGCTGGCGCTGGCGGTGCGGTTCGCCGGCGTTGACCCGGACAGCGTGGTCGACCCGCTCGGCCGGGCGGACTACGACCATCCCGCCCATCTCGACTACTCGCTGGACATGATCCGCAGCGGATCGTGGGGCCTCGACGTGACGGCCTCGCTGCCGGGCGCGGTGCTCGATACGCTAGGCAGCGCGCGCTACGCGCCGGGGAGCTTCCACGTCGTGCCCTTGGCTGCGATCAGCGGCGCCGATCTGCGCGAGGGCGACCTGGTCTGGCTGGTGTTGAACCCCGCGCAGCCCGCCGCGCTGGCGTTGCGTCAGGAGCACGGTCTGGTCATCGGCCATGCGGGCATCGTGATCCGCGACGGCGACGACCTGCTCATGGTGCACGCGGCGAGCCGGCCGCTCCTGCCGTGGTACCAGAACGCCGGCGTGGTGACCGTGCCGCTCGGCGCGTACCTGCGCCGGGTGGAGCGGTATCACGGGGTGGTGGTGACGCGCTGGTGAGCGGTCAGTCGACCACCTCGATCGGCACCTCGTAGACCACGCTGTCGTCGCCCGCGTAGGCGAAGGCGGCCAGGTTCGCGGCGCCCAGCGGATGATCGGCCGGCACCTCCCAGTCCACCGACCAGCTGGCCAGCGGCGGCGCGGCCGCCAGGCGCACCCCGTCCGGCGTCACGACCACCACGGAATCGAGCGCGGCGCCGCCCAGGAACGGCGCGGCGGTGCCCGCGATCTCGAGCGTGCCGCCGCGGGTAGCCGACGCGCCGGGCTCGGGGCTGTCGATGCGCACGGCGAGCTGGCTGACCAGCACCGTGATCCACACCACCCCATCGTGCGTGGCGCCGCCCGGTCCGGTGGCCGTGGCGCGGGCGCCGATCTGGACGGGGGTGTCGGCGTCGAATCGCGGCACGGTCCACAGGGCCGACCAGTGCGCGGTGCCGCTGGCCGGCTGCCAGCCGTCGCCCCGGTGGACCTCGACGAGCGTCAACGGGAAGTCACCGTCGAACGTCGCGGCGGTGCCGGCCAGGGTGAGCGTGGAGCCGCCCCGCACCACCTGCCCCTCGGTCGGGTGCGTGAACGCGACGTGCAGGCTGGCGCCGGAGAGGATCACATGGTCGGTGAGGATCGCCGACTCGTACCAGTGGTTGCGGAACCACGCGTAGACCTGGTAGAGGCCCGGCTCGCCCTCGATGACGACCTCGCTGTCGAGCGCGTACGGTGCCCATGGCGCGTCCTGGAAGCCGGGGTCCTGGCTGATGCGCATCTCGGTGGCCCGGGCCCGTCCGCGCGTCGCCACCCGTGGGGTGGTGGCGATGCGGTTGGCCGGCAGCACCAGGCGGAACGTGGCGCCGGTGAGGTCGTCGGCCCGCAGGTTCAGCGTGGTGCGGCGCGTGAAGCCGAAGTCGCTGAGGAACTCCGCGTGCAGCGTCTGCGGCTGCGTGGTGTCCAGCAGCGGGACACCGACGGCCAGCGGCGCGCCGGGTTGCCAGGCGGCGGCGCTCAGCCCGGCCTCGGAGCTCGCGAAGCGCATGCTCACCACGCCGATCGCCTGGTTGCTGATCACGAGGTCGGTCGCCGGGCGCGCGATCGTCGTCGACGAGTCGGGCCGGATGATCGTCGGCGCGAACTGGATCGTCAGCACGCGGGTGTCGGTGGCCGACCACGACGGCGGCAACCCGCCGCCCAGCTCGACCGCCGCGCGCGCGAACAGGGTGCAGCGCGCCGCCGCGTCGGGCTGCGGACCGAGGTCGAAGCCGGCGAAGACCGCGGTGGAGTCGGCGCCGAGGGCGGCCTGCCACGCGGTGGCGAACGTGCTGGTGGTGTCGAGCTGCACGTAGTCGCCCACCGCCGCGCGCACGACGACGTCCTGGTAGCGCGTGCGCACCGAGGTCTGCCCGCTCGACAGGCGGATGATCGGCGGCACCATGACCTGCGCGGGCACGATGTGGCTCGAACCCATGGCGCGCTCGAACGCGTCCACGGCGCGGATGCGGTAGCGGTTCAGCGCGTTGGGCAGCGGGTCGGTGACGATGTACGTCATCTGGCCTTCGCTGGGCACGAGGCGTGCCAGATCGTAGGTGTTGCCCTCGTGCAGCCAGACGACCACGTAGGCCGCGATGCCGTGCCCGGGACGCGGCGTCCAGGCCAGGGTCACCGTGCCCCCGTTGTAGATCGCGCGCAGGTTGAACGGATCCTCGCTGCCGGGCGTGGCGGGGTCGAACGGGTTGGCGAACTCCGGCTCCGGCGGGCTCTGCGAGCAGCCGGCGGCCAGCAGGAGGCCCAGCAGCGTCGCGGCGATCAGGGCGGCGGCAAGGCGGCGCAAAAGGGTCGGCGTCATGGCGGTCATGCTCCCGGTCTCGGTCAGAAGGCGAACGTCAAGCCGGCGGAGGCCGCGGACGGCGCCACCATGCCCGTCCCGACCGCGATCTGCGGCGTCAGCAGCCAGGCGTCGAGCAAGCTGAGCAACCACGCGCCCGCCGCCACGTACAGACCCGTGTTGCGCAGCGATTCCATGTCCTTCATGTCCTGGTACGACGCTTCGGTGCGCGCGCGCCACAGGGCCACGTCGGCCGGCGTCAAGGCGGCGTCGTAGCGGGCCTTGTTGTTCTCGTAGTCGTCGCGCTTGTTCTGGCGCTGCAGCTCGCCGCCGAGCGCGGTCACCAGGCCGCCCGTCTCGCCCAGGAAGTAGGCCCAGCCGCGCGTGCGCGAGCCGGCGTACCACTGCCCGAGGCCGGCGTACAGCAGGCTGGCCTGAATGGCGTGCCCGCGCCGCAGTTCCACCGGGCGCAGGCGCAGGTGCACCCAGCTGTCGCGGTCGGCGAGGATCACCGTCTCGGTCAGGTCCCGATAACCGCGCGCGCGGCAGGTGACGGTGTACACGCCGGGTTCCAGCGCGACCGTGCCGGCCAGCGGCAAGAGGCCGAGGTCCTTGTCGTTGAGGCGGACCGCGGCGCCCACCGGGCCGGAGATCTGCAAGGTGGCGAGGGGCTCGGCGGCCGCGCCGGCGGCCAGCAGCACGGTCAGGGCGACGACCGCGAGCGCACCGTGGCGCGGCGGGGTCGCTGGCGTGGCGAAAAAGGGCATGGGCACAGCACCTGGGCACGGGGATCGGCGCTTCGCCGGCCCGAAAGACCGGCACTCGGAGACCAGTATAGGCGAATCGCCGGCGTCGGGAAAGCTTCGTTCACGCGCCGCCGCCGCCCCGGTGGTACGGCATGCCGCGCAGGATCGTCAACCCCCTGTAGACCTGCTCCAGCAGCAAGGCCCGCGCCCACTCGTGGGTCAGGGTCAGGCGGGTCAGGCGCACGGTGCGGTCGGCGCGTTCGCGCACCGACGGCGCCAGCCCGTCGGCGCCGCCGATCAGGAAGGCGAGGCTGCCGTGGGCGCCGAGCAGCGCCGACAGCCCGCGCGAATCGATCGCGTCGCCGCGTTCGTCGAGCGCGACCACGAGTTCGTGGCCGCCCGGCGCGCCGAGGCGCTCCAGGAATTGCCGCGCTTCGCGGGCGGGCGTCTGGTCCTTCAGCTCGACGACCGTCAGCGGGGCCAGCGGCGCGATGCGACGCTGGTAGTCCGCGGCGAGGTCGGCCAGGCGGCGGTCGCGCAGGCGGCCGACGGCGATGATCCGGATCACGGCGCAGCTCCAAGCAGTGCGTCAGGACATGGCCGAACTGATCACCGAGGTGGTCGGGCCCGGCAGCAGGTTGACCGTTTGTTCCGATAGGCAGCCATCCTATCGCAAGGCGATCGGTCAGGTCCAGGCCAGGATCCGGCGCAATCTGGGCTTGCGCCTGCCCCCAGGAATCGTTGTAATGGCCGCACCATGGACAGCCTCTACCCAGATCCCATCGCCCCCGGCGCGTCGGTCCAGCTGACCGCGCTGGCGGCCGCGTGCGCCGGCGTCCTGGTGGTGGCGCTGGCGGCGTCCGCGTGGTCGCGCCGCCGCCGTGGCGAAGCGGTCACGTCGGCCATGCGCGAGGCGCAGGCCAGCCCGCTGCTGACGGGCGCGGCGATGCTGGCCGTGCTGACCCTGGCCTCCGCGGTGGCGATCCGGCAGCTCTGGCCGCACCCGGATCTCGGCGTGCGCCTGCTCTGGGGCTGGCTCTTGCTCGTCGTGCCGGTGGCTCTGGTCTGGCTCTCGAAGGCGCGGTCATGAGCGAGGGCATGCCGCTGCTGGCTTTGGTCTGGGGAGTGGCCGCAGGCTTGCTGCTGCTCGGCTGGCCGCGGCTGCTGGGGGTGCTGGCGGTGCGCCGGGCGTCGTGGCTGGCCACGGTCGGCCTGGCGGCGCCCGCCGCCGCGCCGCAGGTGGTGCCAGAGGCCGCGGCCGAACCCGCCGCGAGCAACACGATCGCCGCCTGGTTCGTGATGGTGCTGGCCGCCTCGTTGCTCCCGATCGGCAACGGCTGGCAAGCGGCCAGCCTCGACGCGGGCCTGCTCTGGGTCGTCGTGCTCGCGCTCGTCGGCGTCGCCGTGCTGCCCTGTCGGGCCAACCCGGCCGTCGCGGGCGGGGTCGTCACCTTGACGCTCTGCCTCGCGCCGCTGGTGGTGCGCACGGGCAGCCTGCACCTGGGCGACCTCGGCATCGCCCAGCACGGCGGCCTGGGCAACTGGTACCTGGTCCGCGACCCCTTCCTGCTCGCCTTGGCGACCGTCGCGCTCATGGCCGGCGCCGCCCTCTGGCCCGACCCCGCCGCCCGCCCCGCCACCTGGCCCGGCGCCTCGCTGGCCGCCGGGCTGCCGCTCGTGCTGGCCCACCTGCTGGCGACCGCGTTCCTCGGCGCCTGGTGGTCGTTCGTGCCCGCGCTGGACGGGCTCTCGTGGCTGAACACGGCGGTCAAGGTGGTGGCGGTGCTGCTGGCGATGGGGTGGCTGCGCACGCGGCGCCCGCGCTGGTGCGCGCCGGCGCTGCTGGTCTGGCGCCTGCCGCTGGTGGCGTTGCTCTGCTGCGTCGGCGCCGTGCTGTGGCTCGTGCTCTCGGGGGCGGCGTCATGACGCGGGTGATCATCATCCTCGGCCCCACCGCCCTGATGCTCGGCCTCGGGGCCGACCTGCCGGCGATCCTCTGGCTGGCGCTGGCGCCGGTCGTGGCCGGTCTGGGCCGGTTCGATGCCGCCTGGCCGCGACGCGCCTGGGTCCGGGTCGGCGAGGTCGTCCCACCGCTGGCCCTGGCGGGGCTGCTGGCCGTCGCGGTCTGGCGCGTCGACTGGCGGGCTTCACGGTTGCCGGCCGAGCAGGACGGCTTGACGGCCGACACCGCCGCCCGCTTGCTGACGTCCGACCTCGCCGCGTGGGCGGGCCTCGCGCTCCTGCTCGTGGTCGCGTTGCTGGCCGGCGCGCGGTCCGTGAAGGAGCGGACGTGAACGGCATCGGCCCGGGTCCCTGGCTCGTGGCGGCCATGCTGCTGGTGGCCGGCGGCGCCTTGGTCGCGATCCGCACGCGCGAGAGCGCCGGCACGCTCGCCGGGGCGTTGCTGGTGCTCGGCGGGGCGGTGGTGGTGCTCGTGGCGCTGGTCCGCCACGCGGTGCTGCCGGTCGACGGGATCGTGACCGCCGCGCTGGCGACCGTCCTGGGCGCCGTGCTCGTGATGATCGCGGATCGGAGGTCGGCGTCGTGATCCAGGCGACCGGATTGCTGCTCTGCGGCGTGGCGGCCGTGGGCATGCTGCTGGCGGCCAGCGTGCCGGTCCTCGTTGCCTGCTGGGTGCTCGGCGCCGTGCTGCTCTGCGGGCTGATCGCCGTCGGGCCGAGCCAGCGCCTGAGCGCCGCGGCCCGCGAAGCGTTCCTGGTCGAGATCACCGGCGGCTGGGTGCTCGCCGTCGGCGGGCTGATGCTGACCATCACGCCGGGCAGGCTGGACTGGGCCGGCTTCGGCGTGGTCGTCGCCGTGGTCCTGAGGCTCGGCTTGCCGCCCGGGCCCTGGTGGCCGGCACGCGTGGTGGGCGCGCCGCCGGCCGTCCGGGTGTTCCTGCTCGGCGGCTTGCATCCGGCCACGGCGCTCCTGTTGTGGCGCAAGGTCGATCTGTGGTTGTTGCCCTGGCACCTCACGCTGGCGTCCTGGCTGGGCGCCGCCGGCGCCGTGCTGGCGATCCTGGCGGCGGCCGGCGAACGCCATGCCGCGCGCCGGGCGGCCTGGCTCGGCATCAGCGCCTGGGGCAGCCTGCTGGCCGCGGGCCAGCCGTCGGTCGCCGGGATCATGGTGCTGGCCCTCGGGCTGGTGCTGGTGCAATTGCAGGCCGCGATGCCGCGCTGGCCGGCGCGGTGGCGTCGCCTGTTGTTGCTGGCCGGCGGCGTGGCCGCGCTGGCGACGTTGCCCGCGGTGCCGGCCGGCGCCCCGGCCGTGTTGCGGCTGGTGGCGTTGCCGATCGCCGCGTGGGTGCTGCTGGCCTGGTTGCGGGAGATCGGCCGTCCCGGGGCGACCGCGGCCGCGGACACCATCCGCCGGGCGCCGCTGGGTCCGCTCGCGCCGATCGCGCGGCTTGGCCAGCAGGCCGGTTCGGTGGTGGTTGCGGCACGGTCGACCATCGCGGGCCTCTCGCGGGTCGTCGTCGATTTCGACCGGGTGGTGCTGGCCGGCGTGAGCGAGGGGCTGGGCTGGATGGCGCTGGGCGCCGGGTGGCTCGTCACCTGGGTCGATCGCCGCGGTCTGGACGGCGTCGACGAGGGCGCGCAACGGCTCTCGCGACTGGCCGGCCGGGCCGTCTCGGCGGCGGCCGGCGGGTCCCCGGGCTGGGTGCTGGGGTGGGTGGTCGTGGCGGTGCTCGGTCTTGCCCTCGCGGGGTGGGGAGGAACTCGTGGCCCATAGCCTTTCATGGATCGTGCTGCTGCCGCTCGGCGGCGCGCTGGCCATCGTGCTGATGCCGGCGGATCGTCGCGAGGCGATCAAGACGGTGGCCCTCTGCACGGCCGCGCTGCCGCTGGCGCAGGCGCTGGTCCTGCTGCTGCGCTTCGACGCGCTGGAGACGGCGTTCCAGTTCGTGGAACACTACACCTGGGCGCCGGTGTTCGGCTTCGAGTACTTCCTCGGCGTCGACGGCCTCTCGTTACCGCTGCTGGCCACCACGACGCTCGTGACCTTCATGGCCCTGCTCGTGGCCTGGGGCGTCGACGACGCGGTCAAGAGCTTCTTCGCCCTGGTCCTCGTGCTGGAGACCGGCGTGCTCGGCGCGCTCTGCGCGCTTGACACGTCGCTGCTCTGGCTGTTCTGGCAGCTGGTGATCGTGGCCACGTTCTTCCTCGTCTCGCTCTGGGGCGGCGACGAAGGGCGCCGCGCGGGACGCCAGTTCCTGCTGCTCGGCCAGGCGGGCGCGCTGGTGATGCTGCTGGCGCTGCTGGCCCTGCAGCAGCACGTGCTGCACCCGGTCAACGGCGGGCCGACCTTCAACCTGGTGCTGCAGCTCGACCAGGCCAACCACGACCTCTGGCTGAGCGACACCGGCACGCGCCGGTGGATCTTCGGAGGCCTCGCGCTGGGTTGCGGGGTGCTCATCCCGGTCTTCCCGTTGCACGTCTGGCAACCCCGGCTGCATCGGGCGGCGCCCCCGTCGGTGCCGCTGCTGGTGACGGCCGTGGTGGCCAAGCTCGGCTTCTACGGCCTGCTGCGCATCGCCTGGCCCGTGTTGCCCGACGCCGCCGCCTGGGCCCGCCCGATCGTGCTCACCCTCGGCGGCATCGCCGCCGTGCATGGCGGCCTCGGCGCCCTGGGGCGGCGCGACCTCGCCGTCATCCTCGGTTACGGCAGCTTCAGCCTGCTGGGTGTGGCGCTGGTCGGCCTCGGCTCGTTCTCGCGCTCCGGCATGCTCGGCGCCGGTCAGTTGCTGGTCGTACACGGACTGGTGTACGGCATGCTCTACGCCGCCGCCGCCGGCCTGCGCGATCGCCTCGGTCACCTCGATCTCGAACGCTGGAGCGGTCTGTATGTCCGCGCGCCTATCCTCGGTACCCTCTTGACGCTGGCCTTGCTGGCGGCCTGGGGATTGCCGGGGCTGGCCGTGTTCCCCGGCCTGGCCATGACGCTTGCCGGCACCCTCGGCAGCCAGCCCGCGGCAGCGCTCGCCGCCGCGGTCGGCGTGTTGCTGGCGGCCGGCTGGACCAGCCGCGTGATCCTGCAGGTCTGCCTTGGCGACCCCGCCGCCGGCCTGGCCGCAACCCCGGCTCTGCGCAGCCGTGAGCTGGGCGCCCTGCTCCCGCTGCTGCTGCTCGTGCTGGCCCTCGGCGTGTACCCCCGCCTGCTGGCGGACATGATGCGCACGACCCTGGAGAACCTCGTGCGCGTGGTGGGAGGCTGAACGTGGAGGCGATCCCCACGTCGGCATGGCTGTCGTGGCGTCCGGAACCGGAGCTGCTGGTCACCATCCTGGTGGTCAGCCTGCTTGTGGTGCTGAACCTGCCCCGAGGCTCGCGCCGCGCCGCAGCGGGCCTCGGCCTGGCCGCCCTGGGCACGACCGCGCTGGGCCAGGCGACCACGGTCGACGCCATGTTGCTCGGGCTCGCCTTGACGATCGCCGGCGGCACGCTGGCCACGCGGCTGGCCCTCGTGCCCGACGCTGAGCCGGCCGGGCCGGGCGTCGTCGCCGATCCGGCCGCGGCCGCCGGCGCGCGCCGCTGGCACGCGACCGCAACGTTCGGCTTCGCGCTCGCGGCGGTGGGCGCCGCTCTGTTCAGTGGTCTCGGCGGATCGCTCACCCTGGCCGTGGCCCTCGACGATCTGGTGGCGCGGCCGGCTCCGCTGCCTCTGGCCGTGCCCGTGGCGTTGACGCTCCTGGGCGTCGGCCTCGGCCTGGCCCTGCTCGGGGAACCCGGCCGTCTCGGCGGCGCGATGCCGCCGGCGTTGATCGGCTGGTTCACCACGGTGCCGGCGCTGGCGCTGGTGGCGTTCCTGGCCCGTCTGCTGGCGACACCGGCGGCGGCGTCGATGTCGCCGCTGGTGACGGCCGCCGCCGCACTCCTGGTGCTGGCGGGCTTCCTGGCGGCCACCGTCCAGCCGAACCTGGAGCGCCGCCTCGCCTGGGCGGCGTCCGGCCAGGTGGGTCTGGCCTTGTTCGGCTGTGCAGCCCTCGGCCAGGACGGTGCCGACGCCGCCCGCCAGCACATGCTCTTCTTCGTCCCCGCCCAGCTCGCCGCGTTGCTGGTGGCTGGCGTGGTCAGCACGCTGCCGACGGATCTGCGCCGCCGTCACCTCCTGGCGTTCCTGCTGGCCGCGCTGCTCCTGGCGCTGGCGGCGTTGCCGCCGCTGGCCGGCTGGCGGCCGCGCCTGGAACTCGTGCAGGTGCTCGTCGCCGCCGACCGTGGGCCGACGGCCGCGCTGGTCCTGGCCGGGACGTTGCTCGGCTGCGTGGTCTACCTGCGTCCGCTGGTGGATCTGTGGCGGCCTCCAGCCGGGTCCGACGCCACGGGCGACGCCATGCCGACCGGTCCTGTGCTGACGGCCGCGGCCCTGCTCGCGTTGCTTCTGGCCTGGGGCCTCGGCCTCTCCACTTAGGTTGTTGCGGGCGACCTCCGCTGGACGGCGACGCGGCCAGCGCCTATCCTTGCGGCGAGCCATGGAGCCGAGGAGGATCCCCGCGCCGAGGTGCCCCGCATGCCGTTTCCGCAGAAGTTCTTCCGCTGGCGACCCCACCCCTGGCACGGTCTGGAGGTGGGCGAGGATCCGCCTCGCCTGGTCACCGCCTACATCGAGATCTCTCCCTACGACCTGGTGAAGTACGAGGTCGACAAGGAGACCGGCTACCTGGTGGTCGATCGTCCACAACGCACCAGCAGCCAGCCGCCGGCGCTCTACGGCTTCATCCCGCGCACCTACTGCGGCGAACAGGTGGGCGCGCTGACGCCGGAGGCCGCGCGCGGCGACGGCGACCCGCTGGACATCTGCGTGATCAGCGAGCGCCCGATCGACAAGTCGGAGATCCTGCTGCGCGCGCGCGTGGTCGGCGGCTTGCGATGCATCGACCATGGCGAGGCGGACGACAAGATCGTCGCCGTCCTGCAGAACGATAACGTCTGGGGCGAGGTGCAGGACATCAGCGACCTGCCGCCGGCCCTGATCGAACGTCTGCGCCATTACTTCGCGACGTACAAGCTGATCCCGGGCCAGCCCTCGGCGCTCACCGTGCAGGACATCTACGGTTGCGAGGAGGCGTTCCGGGTCGTCCGGGCGGCGATGGCGGATTACGAGCTGGAGTACGGCGGTTGAACGGCGGCGCGACGCACCCGCGGGGCATGGCCCTCGTCGCGACCGCGCGGCTGCGCGGCCTGGCCATCCTGCCGGCGCTCGTCCTGGTCGCCGGCTGCGCCTGTCCGCGCGCAGACGCGGTCCGGACCATCGCCGACGAGCAGGCGCCGCCCGCCACGATGGCGCCCGCCACGACGGCGCCCGCGGCAGCGATCGGCTTGCCGCTGACCGCGGCCGACCTCGCCGGCATCCTCTGCGTCGACGGCCAGTCCGCCGTGCGGTTCGACGCCGAGTCGGTCGTGCTGCGCCAGGGGGATCTGCAGTTGCTGGTCTTCCTGGAGGACGGCGGCACCACGCTGCAAGCGGTCCTGCCGTACCACGGCGTGCGCCGTGGCCATCCGCTGCGGGTCGCGCGCTGGAACGCGACGCGACGGTTCGGCCGCGCCTACCTCGACCACGAGGACTCGCCGATCCTGGCCAGCGACCTGCCGCTCGCCGACCACATGCCCTCCGCCATGGTGCAGGACTGGAGCCGCCTCGTGCTGGCGATGGCCGCCGCCTTCCGCGACGAGGTGTGGCCGGACAGCGCGCCGCCGACGACCCCCTACGACGAGTAGCCCCCGGCGGCGTCAGGGTGGCGGCGCGGCGCCGAGGTCGCGCCGGCGCTTGCACAGCTTGACGCCCTGGACCTCGTCGAAGAAGCCGTAATGCTGGTTGAATAGGTCCAGCAGATCCTGCGTGCGACGGTTGTCGAGCACGTGGTGCAGGTCGTGCATCCAGACGCCGATCACCGCGGCGGCCGGCACCTCCTCGCGAAAGGCTGCGGCCATCTCGTGGCGGCCGACGATGTGGAAGCGGCGCCGCGTCTGCATGTCGAGTCGCTCGCTCACCGACACCGCGAAGTGGTTCTCCAGACCGGGGTAAGCCTGCCGGCCCGAGCCGCCGACGTAGCCCGACCAGAAGCTGAAGACGACGTCGTCCGGCCGGGTCACAGCCGCCAGCAAGCGGCTCACGCGGCGGTAATGGTCGAGCTGCCAAGGCGGCGCGCGGTCGACCTCGGGCCGCACCACGCCGAGCCAG
>CAZVWL010000043.1:0-16408 GCA_964630845.1 uncultured Fibrobacteraceae bacterium | reverse complement strand
GGCGGTCGGGGTGCCGCTGGAGCCGGCCGTGCCGCTCGAGATCGGCAAGGCCAGGCGCCTGCGCGACGGTGAGCAGCTGGCCCTGCTGGCCGTCGGCTCGCTCGTCCAGCCGGCGCTGCGCGCCGCCGAACTGCTTCAGCGCCAGGGCATCGAGGCCGAGGTCGTCGACATGCGCTTCATCAAACCGCTCGACGAGGCGTTGCTGGCCGACGTCTGGCAGCGCCACCGCCTGGTGCTGACCCTGGAGGAAAACGCGCTGGCGGGCGGTTTCGGCTCGGCGGTCCTCGAGTGGGGTCTGGCCAACGGAGCCCCTTTTGCGCCGCAGGTGCAGTGCCTCGGCATTCCCGACGTCTTCCAGGATCAAGCGGGGCGCGGCGATCTGCTCACCGACCTGGGGCTTGACGCGGCAGGGATCGCCGCTTCGGCAGCGGCGGCCTGGCAGCTGCTGCTGGAACGACGCCAGGAGCAATCGGCGTCTTGAAAGCGAAGGACGCGAGATGAGCGACGGGCGCACGATCGGTCATGTCGGGCTGTGCGGAAACCCGCTGAAGGAGGATCTGCGGCCGGCGGTGAACGTCGTCCTGGACCTTTGCCGCCGTCGCGGCGTTGGCGTTTCGGTGTGCCGCGACCTCGCGGACCTGCTCGGCCGCGAACCTCGCGGCGCGGCGGCCGACGCGGCCGCCGCCCAGGCCGACGTCATGGTGGCGATGGGCGGCGACGGCACCATGCTGCGAGCCGCCCGCATGATCGGCGACCGCGGCACGCCCCTGCTCGGGATCAACCTAGGATCGCTCGGCTACCTCACGGATGTGCCGGTGGAAGACCTCGAGACGGCCATGAACCGCGTCCTGGAGGGGGATTTCGTCATCGTCGGGCGGTCCCGGGTCCACTGCTCCGTGTGGCGCAGCGGCGGGCTACGGGCGGAGGTCGCCGGGCTCAACGACGTCGTGGTGAACATGGGGGCCCTGCCGCGCACCCTGGACCTCGAGTTGCGCGTCGGCGGCACCTCGCTCGGCCGGTTTCTCGGCGATGGGGTCATCTTCGCGACGGCCACGGGCTCGACAGCGTACAGCCTGTCGGCCGGCGGCACGATCTGCCAGCCGGACCTGCCCGGCCTCCTGGTGACGCCGATCTGCCCGCACAGCCTTGGCGTCCGGCCCTTGATCCTCAACGATCACAGGGACATAGAGCTGGTGCTGCATGAAGCGGGTGAAGGGGCGACGCTGACGGCCGACGGCCAGGTGGCCACGCCGCTGGACAGCGGCGACCGGCTCAACTGCCGGCTCACGCCCCCCGAGGTGCGGTTGATCAAGTTCCACGACAGCGACTTCTTCCAGGTCCTGCGGCACAAGCTGCGCTGGGGCGCCACGCCCCGCCTACGCGCCGGCAGCCGGCGCTATCATCCAGATTCTGAGGCAGAGCCGGAAAGCGTCTGATGTTGCTCGAATTGCGCATCGGCAACCTTGCGCTGGCCGAGGATGTCGTCCTGCGGCCGGGTCCCGGGCTGACCGTGCTGACCGGCGAAACCGGCGCCGGCAAGTCCCTGGTCGCCGGCGCGTTGGCCCTCCTGCTGGGCGATCGGGCGGACCGTGGCCTGGTGCGCCGCGGTCAGGAGGTCGCCTGGGTCGAAGCGGTTTGTGATCTGACCGAGCGGCCGGACCTGCTGGGGGAACTGGGTCGCCTGGGCCTGCGCGTGGCCGAAGACGGGCTGCTCGTCCTGCGGCGGGAGCTGCGTCGCGAAGGGCGAGGGCGCGTCGTGATCAACGGCGACCTCTCATCCCAGACCGTCCTGGAGCAGGTGGGAGCCCTGCTCTTCGCCATCCAGAGCCAGCACCAGCAGCAGGAGCTGCGCGCAGCCGGGTTCGCCCGCGAGGTGCTCGACGCGGTGCTCGGCCTGCAGGCCCAGCGCTTGCGTGTGGCCGAGGCGTTGTCGTCGTTCCAGGCCGCCGAGTCGGAACTGGCCCGACGCCGCCACGAGCACGCGCTCGCGCAGGAACAGGAAGATGTCTGGCGCTACCAGCTCGAAGAGCTGACGCAGGCGGCCCTGCAGCTTGATGAGGAGCAGGAGCTTGCCGAGGCCATCGCCATCAAGCGTCACGCGCGCGCCCTGCAGGAAGCGGCCGCGACCGCGCTCGCGAGCCTCGAGGCGGGAGACACGCCGGCACGACCGATGCTCGGCGCCGCCGTGGCGGCGTTGCGGCCCCATGCCGCGCGATCCCAGCGTCTGGCTGCGGCGCTCGAGCAGGTGGAGGCTGCCGCGTCCCTGGCGGCGGACGCGGCCAGCGAGCTGGAGCGGTTCCTGGACGCCTTCGAGGCGGATCCCCGCGCGCTCGACGAACTCGAGGAACGCAAGGCGCTCTACGAACAGCTGCAGCGCAAACACCGTCGCGATGTTGCCGGCTTGCTCGCGTTGCGGGACCAGCTGGCGGCTCGACTGGCGCGCCAGGATCGCGCAGGTGCTGACCTCGAACAACTCGTCCAGACGGTGACGAATACGCGTCTGGAGCTGCAGGAAGCCTGCCAGGATCTGCACGTGCGGCGCCGCGACGGCGCGGCGCAGGTCGCGGCCGCTGCGGAGTCGGTGATCCGCCCGCTGGCCCTGCCCACGGTGGACCTGGTCTTCGCCGTCGAATCGACGCCGGACCCCGACGGACCGGTCGTGATCGGCGGCAAGAGCTGCCGCGTGGCCGGCCACGGCGCCGACAACGTGCGCCTGCTGGTGCGGACCAACCCCGGCGAGGCAATGGGCGCGGTGGATGCCATCGCTTCGGGCGGCGAAGCCGCCCGCATCCATCTCGGCCTGACACTGCTCGCGCGTCGCCGGCAGCGGCCGCTTCTGCAGCTCTTCGACGAGATCGATGCCGGCCTCGGCATGGACGCCGCGACGCCGGTGGCCTGGTTGCTGCGCCGCCTGGCGAACGGGGCTCAGGCCGTCTGCATCACGCACCTGCCGACCGTGGCCGCCCACGGCGACCATCACTGGCTGGTGACGAAGCAGGTGCGGGACGGCCGGACCACCGTCGGGTTGGCCCGGCTCGACGGGGAAGCCCGGGTCGCCGAACTCGCCCGACAGCTCGGCGGCGAAGGCTGGCGCCAGGGCGACCATGCGGCGCAGCTAACCTACGCCCGGGAACTGCTCGACGCCGCCGGGAACGCCGCGGCGGCCGGCGCGTGAGTGGAGGTCTGGCGCTTGACAAGCCCCGGCCAAGGTGTAAGTTGAACCGTCCGAACGGCCCCCGAACCCGGGGGCGCAGGGGCGCCCGTAGCTCAGCTGGATAGAGCGCTTGCCTCCGGAGCAAGAGGTCGTGGGTTCGAATCCCGCCGGGCGTACCATCACTGCCGCGGTGCACCATGCTGAGATACCTCGTCCTGTTGCTGGCCGCCCTGTGGGTCATCCCGCGGGTTTTCCGTCTGCTCGGCAGCGGGGCTGCCCGGACGGGCGGCCGTCGCAGCCGGCCGGGTCCGGTGCAACCGGAGGCGCCGTCGCCTCGCGACGAGCGTTTGAAGGACCTGACCCAGCAGGACATCGCCGATGCTGAATTCGAAGAGATACCGCCGGACGAGTGACCTCTTCCGCTCGCGCTTCCTGGCGGCCGGCGAGGACGCCGCCTTGATCCGTGACGCGAGGCGCCTGCGCGAGTATCTCGCCGGCCAGGCGATCCTTGCCTCCCTGCAGGTCGGCTTCCTCGTGGCGCTGGGCCTGTTCTCCCGTACCGTGTGGAACCTGTTCGCCCGCCACGGCGAGGCGCTCAATCCTTGGTTCCTTCGCGTGTCCCTGTTCGGGATCCTGGTATGCTTCCTGCTCGTCGGGCGCAGGCTGCTCGCCCGGATCGGAGAGATCCGGGCGGTCCGTGCCGACCTCGCCGAGGCCGATCGGCGCCTGCGGGGCCTGCGCGAGGAGCTTCAACGCAGCGTCGACGACCACCGCGCCGGCGGGACGGTGGCGCCCCGGGAACCTGGCCCGCCGTCCACCACTGGAGAGGATCATCCATGACCAGCAGCTTCGAGTCCCGGCTGATTGACGGCCTGCGGGACCGTTCCGCGCGCCTGGGGGTCATCGGGCTGGGTTATGTCGGACTGCCGCTGGCCATTTCCATGGCCAAGGCTGGGTTCAAGGTCGTCGGCTACGACGTGTCGAAGGCCAAGATCGACCGCCTGCGGCGCGGCGACAGCTACATCATCGACGTGCCGAGCGCGGACGTCGCCGCCATGGTCGAAGCCGGTCGCCTGCATGCCACGGCCGATCCGGCCGACCTCGCCGTGGCCGACACGGTGAACATCTGCGTGCCCACGCCCCTGAGCAAGACCCGGGACCCGGATATCAGCTACATCCAGGCGGCCGTGGAAGCGGTTCGCCCGCACATGCATCCCGGCATGTTGATCGTCCTGGAAAGCACGACCTATCCCGGCACGACCGAGGAAGTCATCGTCCCGCAGCTTTCGGCCGCCGATCGCCGGGTCGGCCAGGAGCTGTTCGTGGCGTTCTCCCCGGAACGGGTCGACCCGGGCAACACGCGCTACCAGACCCATAACATCCCGAAGGTCGTCGGGGGCGTCACGCCTCAGTGCACGGCGGTGGCGACCACCCTCTATCAGCAGTTCCTGCAGACGGTGGTCCCGGTCAGCTCGGTCCGCGTGGCCGAGACGGTCAAGCTGCTCGAGAACACCTTCCGCAGCGTGAACATCGGGCTGGTCAACGAGATGGCCCTGATGTGCAACGCGATGGGCATCGACGTCTGGGAAGTGATCGAAGGCGCCGCCACCAAGCCTTTCGGCTTCATGCCTTTCTATCCCGGGCCGGGACTCGGCGGCCACTGCATCCCGATCGACCCGTTCTACCTGTCGTGGAAGGCGAAGCAGGCCGGTGTCGAGGCGCGGTTCATCGAGCTGGCGGGAGCCGTCAACGGCAGCATGCCGCGGTACGTCGTGAACCTCGTCGGCGAAGCGCTGAACAACCTGGGCAAGCCGGTCCGCGGCAGTCGCATCCTGGTGTTGGGCGTCGCCTACAAGGCCGACATCGACGACACGCGAGAGTCGCCCGCGTTGGACGTGATCAACCTGCTCGATCGGCTCGGCGGCGAGGTCTGGTGGCACGATCCGCTGGTCGATGAGTTGCACGAGAAGGTCTCGGCCCAGCGCCTCGAGCAGGCGACGGGCGACGTTCTTGCGCGTTTCGATGCCGCGGTTATCGTGACGGCGCACAAAGGCATCGATTACGGGACGCTGGTCGAAGCCTGCCCGGCGATCATCGACACACGCAACGCGCTCAAGGGTTTCGCGAGCGATAAGATCACCAGGCTCTAGCCAGGACGGAGAGGACGCGATGGCGCGATACATCGTCACCGGCGGCGCCGGGTTCATCGGCTCGCACATCACCGGCGCGCTGGTCGAACAGGGCCACGAGGTCGTCGTGATCGACGACCTTTCCACCGGCCACGAGCACAACCTAGCGTTCTGTCGCGACCGGATCAGCTTCATCCGCGGCAGCATCGCCGACCTCGGGCTCCTGCAGCGAACATTCCCGGGGGCCGACGTGGTGTTCCACCAGGCGGCGCTGGCGTCGGTGCCGCGTTCGGTCGCCGAGCCGCTCGCCAGCAACGAGGCGAACGTCACCGGCACGTTGAACGTGTTCCTGGCGGCGAGGGATTGCGGGGTCAGACGCGTCGTGTACGCGGCCAGCAGTTCCGCGTATGGCGATTCCGAGGTGCTGCCGAAACGGGAAGACATGGCGGCGCGCCCGCTCTCGCCTTACGCGGTGACCAAGTACGTCGGGGAGCTGTACGGCGCGGTCTTCACCGGCCTCTACGGGTTGCCGACGATCGGCCTGCGTTACTTCAACGTCTTCGGGCCGCGGCAGGATCCCGCCAGCCAGTATGCCGCCGTGATCCCGCTCTTCATCACGAGCTTCCTGGCGGGTCGCGCGCCGACCATCCATGGTGACGGCGGGCAATCCCGCGACTTCACCTACATCGACAACGTCGTCGCGGCCAACCTCGCGGCGGCTTCGGCAAGCCCCGCCGCCGACGGTCTGGTGTACAACATCGCCTGCGGGGCGAGCGTGACCGTCAAGGAACTCTGCCTGCAGATCCGCGACCTCGTCGGGTGCGCCATCGACCCGTTGCATGGGCCCGCGCGCGCTGGTGACGTTCGCCACTCGCTGGCGGACATCCGCAGGGCGGAGGAGTTGCTCGCGTTCCGTCCGTCGATCACGCTGGCCGACGGGCTGGAGCGAACGGTCGCCTGGTATCGTAGCCATCATGGGGGAGGATGTTCATGATCGCGAACCGACAGCGCCGACAGGCATCCGCGCTGATGCTCGTCCTGACGTTGATGACCTCATTCGTGCCGATGGGTTACGGCCAGGAACCCGAGCGCGCGGCCGAGGTGTACCAGGTCGGACCCGGCGACGTGTTGCGCCTGAACGTGCCGCAACAGCCGGTGCTCGATCGCGAATTGACGGTGAGCGCGTCGGGCGCGGTCTACCTGCCACAGGTCGGCGAGGTGATCCTGCTCGGGCTGCGCTTGAACGAGGCGCGCGAACTGCTGACACAGCGGCTGAGGCTGTACAACCCGACCATCAGCGAGGTCGTGCTGACGGTCATGGAGTACAGCGCGTTGCGCATCTTCGTGATCGGAGCCGTGGCCTCGCCGGGCAGCTACTCGTTCGACCAGCCGCCGACGTTGTGGGAGGCGCTGAGGACCGCCGGCGGCCCGGCCCAGAACGCCAGCCTGGCGTCGTCGAGGATCATCACGATCGTCGACGGGCGTCCGGTGGCGCGCACGGTGAACCTGACCGGCTACCTGACCGGCGAGTCGTTTCCGGTCGAGGTCCTGCAGGGCGGCGACACCCTGGTGGTGCCCACCGTTGCCGACGGCGTCGTGGGTGTGCCCGCGGCTAGCGGCGTCCAGGTCTTCGGCGGTGTCCGCACCCCGACCACGGTGCCGATCGAAACGCCGACGGAGATGCTCACCGTGCTGATGCTTGCGGGGTCGCCGCTGGAGGGCGCCGAGATGCACAAGGTCAACTGGGTGCACCGTCGAGCCGGAGGCGACGGGCCCGATGTCGCGACCCTGGTCGACATGCGCCTGTTTCTGAGGCACGGGCGTCCCGAGGGCAACCCGCTGGTCTACCCCGGTGACGTGTTGTACCTGCCGACGTATCGCGAGGGATGGTTCCGGCGGAACATCCCCCTGGTGCTGACGACACTGACGTCGGTGGCCACCTTGTTCCTCGCGTACGATCGGATTGCGCGCTGAGGTTGAAACAGCGTGTGTAAAATCTGCGTGTACGTAATATATTTAGCGATTTTCTATTGTCTACAGGATGGGTCCATGTTATCCTTTGGCGGTCCTGGTGAGCGCGTCGAGTCACCGGGAACGTTTTTATCACTTGAACGAGTGCATCCAACATGCTACTCTCCTGGTACGATTCAGGCGTGCAGGGGGGTAGGATACTGGGACCGAGAGGGTTCCGTATCCCGGATGGTTCGGTCTAGTGCATACGGTCGTAAGATCGAGACAGGCCGGCCCAGGTTGTTGGACCGCCAGGGAGAACTCGCCCATGTCTGAATTCGAATACAGCGCAGAGGACCTGCGGGCGGCCGAGCCCAGGTCCGCCGGCACGGAGAATGCCGTTGCCGCGCAAGCGTTGGTGGCAGCGCCTGCCGCCGAGCCCGGCCTCCGGTCCGTCACGACGTCGGATCTCGCCGAGCGGCTGCCGGGACGGCTGTACGCGGCGTTCAAGCGCGCCTTCGACATCGTCGCCAGCACCCTCGGCCTGCTGGTCTTCCTGTTGATCCTCCCGGCGCTCTACGTGGCCATCAAGCTCGATAGCCCCGGGTCGCTGTTCTACTCCCAGGAGCGCGTCGGCATCAACCGCCGTCGGCGCCGGGTTCGCACGAGCGCGACCGATCGGCGCAAGGTCGTGCAACCGGGTCGCCCGTTCCGCATCTACAAGCTGCGCACGATGCGCAACGACGCCGAGGCCAACGGTCCGCAGTGGGCCAAGGCCGGCGACGCGAGGGTGACTCGGGTCGGCCGTTTCCTGCGCAAGACCAGGCTCGACGAACTGCCGCAGCTATGGAACGTCCTGAAGGGGGACATGAGCCTCATCGGACCGCGTCCGGAGCGGCTGTGCTTCATCGCGGAACTCGAACGCGAGGTGCCGTTCTACCACGACCGCTTGCTGGTCAAGCCCGGCCTGACCGGCCTGGCCCAGGTGCGCAACGGATACGACGAGTCGATCGAGAGCGTGCGGCGCAAGGTCGAATACGACCGGCAGTACATTCGCAACTGCGGCCCGTTGACGGAAATCGGCATCCTGCTGGAGACCGTGCGCGTCGTGGTCAAGGGTGAAGGGGCCCGCTGACCGGCATCGAGTCGTCTTCCCTGCTTGCTTCGCATGACGGCGGCTACCATAATCAGGTGGCCGCCGTTTCCCATGGTCCCAGAATCGTGAACCGGACGCCTCGGGAAGCCTGACCCTATGCAACCAGCGATCTTGATCGTCGATGACCAGGATGCGATCCGTCTGTTCCTGACGGCGACGCTGGAAGCGCGCGGGTATCAGGTGCGGGCGGCTGCCGACGGCGCCACGGCGCTTGCACTCGTTTCCGAGAGCCCTCCGGATCTCGTGCTCCTGGACCTGAGGCTGCCGGACCAGCATGGCCTGCAGGTGCTGTCGACGATCAAGGACCGCTGGCCGGCGGTGACCGTGGTGATCCTGACCAGTTTCGGGCAGGCGGATATTGCCGTGCAGGCCATGAAGAACCAGGCGTTCGACTTCGTGACCAAGCCCGTGAACCTGGATCACCTGCTGGACGTGATCCAGCGCGGTCTCGAGGCGGGAGAGGTTGCCCGGCGCGCCCAGCAGCCTGGCACGGTGGCGGATCTTTTCGCGGCCGTCCCCGGGGCCGTGCCCTGCCCATCGCCGTCCATGCGGCCCGTCTACGACACGGTGCGCAAGGTGGCCGCCGGCGGCCGCTCCACGGTGCTGATCCAGGGGGAGAGCGGCGTCGGCAAGGACGTGCTGGTGACCTTGCTTCACCGCATCTCCCCGCGGCGGGATTTTCCGTGCCTGGAGATCAACTGCGCGTCGCTGCCGGAGCCGCTGCTGGAAAGCGAGCTCTTCGGTCACGAGAGGGGCGCCTATACCGACGCCCACCAGCAGAAGCTGGGGTTGCTGGAACTCGCGCATGGCGGCACCCTGTTCCTCGACGAGATCGGTGAGATGCCGCTCGCGATCCAGGTCAAACTGCTGCGGGTCCTGGAGAAGATGTGCTTTCGACGCCTGGGCGGTCTGGAGGACATCCGGGTCGACGTGAGGGTCGTCGCGGCAACGAATCGCGATCTTGCATCGCTCGTCGAAGCAAGGACTTTTCGCGCCGACCTCTTCTACCGCCTGAATGTCGTCTCGGTCGTCGTCCCGCCGCTGCGGCACCGCCAGGAAGACATCGCGCCGCTGGCCAGACACTTTCTGCGGTTGTACAATGAGGAATTCGGGAAACGCTTCGGCGACGTGTCCGAGGCCGCGCTGCAGGCGCTGCGCGCCCAGCCTTGGCCCGGCAACGTGAGGCAACTGCGCAACGTGGTCGAACGCTCCGTGTTGCTCGCCGACGGCGAGGTCCTCGAAGCGGCCGACTTGCATCTCGACCTGGAGGAGTCGTCGGACAGCGACGGCGCCTCGCTCTTGCGCTCGCTCGAGCGCGTCCTGCTGGAGCCGCTGCCGAATCACGGTCTGCCGCTCGATGAGATCCTGGCCCGGCTCGAAGGGCTGTTGATTCGCAAAGCCCTCGACGCTGCCGGCCACAATCAATCCCAGGCGGCCCGCTTGCTCGGACTCGGTCGCGACCGGCTGAGGTACCGCCTCAAGCACGTCGAGGAAGGTGCGCCGTGAACACCTCGCCAGTAGGCCGTCCAGCCGGGGCGGCCGGTTTGCAGAAGGCGGCTCTTGCCGCCTGCTGGGCGCTCATCTGGGTGTGCATGCACGGTTGCGGATACTATACGGCGACGAGTGGCCGGGTCGACCAGTCGATCCGGCAGGTCGCGGTCGAGTTCTTCGAGAATCGCACCGCCGAAGCGGATCTCGGCATCCAGCTCGCCGAGCTGGTGATCGCCGCCCTCCAGGAGGACAACACCCTCAAGGTCGTCGATTACCAGTCTGCCGACAGCGTCATCGACGGCGCCGTGACACGCTACTTCTTGCGGCAGGCCTCGATCTCGCCGGACCAGCAGGTCGACGAGTTCCAGGTTCAGATCGCGCTCGAGCTTTCGTTCCGGGTCAAGGCGACCGATGCGTTCATCTTCGAGAAGCGGACCTTCACCGGCGTGGGCAACTATTTCCTCAACGACCGCGACGGCACGAGCGAGCAATCGGCGAAGGAGGAAGCCATCAAGGAGATCACCAAAGCCGTGCTTGCCCAGGTGGTCGAGGACTGGTGATGGCAAAACGAAGCGGCACTTCCGGCGGAGCGGCCCGGTCACCGGGTTTTCAGGATCTGCTGCGCCAGGACCTGAAGACGGGAAGCCTGCGGCCGGTGTACGTGCTGGACGGTCCTGACCAGCTGCGGATCGAGCAAGCCGCGCAGGCGATCATCAAGATCGCGCTCGACCCGGCGACCGCCGCCTTCAACGAGCACCGTCTCGATGGCGAGCACGTCGGCTGGCCCGGCATCCTGCAGCAGGCCGGAGCGTATCCGATGTTCTCGGGACGGCAGATCGTCTGGGCCCGGCATGCGGACCGCATCAAGACGGCCGGGTCGCCTGACCCCGGAGAAGCCGCCCTGGGCGCTTACCTCGCCGCCCCCCTCGAGTCGACCACGCTGATCATCAGCGGCGACAAGTTCAACGGGGTCAAGACGTGGGTCAAGGCCGCCAAGAAGCTCGGTTACCACTTCACGTTCGAAGCCCCGACGGGCGCGGAGTTGCTCGAGTGGGTCGCGCGGGCAGCCCGGAAGGCGGGGTTGACGTTGACCGCCGAGGCGGCCGCGTTGCTGATCGACCTCGTCGGCGGCGACCTGCAGGCCCTGCAAGGTGAGATCGATAAGCTCGCGATGCTGGAGGCGGCCCGCGGCGCGCCCGTTCCCCTGACCGAACTGCCTGCCGTGGTGGTCGATCAGGCGCAGCAGGTGGTCTTTGATCTGACCGATCGTGTTGGACCGCGCCAGGGGCCGCTCATGCTGCGAACCTGGCTCGATCTTCTGACCTGGGGCAGCAGCGTCGAGGAGATCACCCCAGTGTTGCTGACCCACCTCAGGCGAGCCGCGCTGGCCGCCGCCGCGCAAGCGGAAGGGATGCCGCCGGGGGCTCTTGGCGAGGCGACCGGGCTGAACGCCTGGCTGTTGCAGAACAAGCTAGCCCCGCTGGCGCGCCGCCTCGACGCCGAAAGCTGGCGCCTGGCCATGCGGCAAGCCCTGGCTTGCGATGCCAGCCTGAAACAACGACCATTGCCCGCGCAGATCGCCTGCGAGCAACTGCTGATCGCGCTGCATGCGGCGTCGACGACAACGGAGCAACCCGAGAGAGGTAAGCGACCATGAGCAGCCTGTTGCAAGACTTCAGCGACCACGATTTTCAGACCCGGGTCATGGAGAGCGACCGCCCGGTTCTTGTCGATTTCTGGGCACCCTGGTGCGGTCCATGCAAGGCGTTGACGCCGGTCATCGAAGAGGTCGCGCAGGCCGTCGCCGATCAGTGGGTCGTGGGCAAGCTCGACATCCAGAGCAATCCGCAGACCGCAGGCAAGCTCGGTATCCGTTCGATCCCCGCGCTCATGTTCTTCCAGGGCGGCGCGTGCAAGGCCACGCTGGTCGGCACGCAGCGCAAGGAGACGATCATCGCGAAGATGAAAGAGATCATGGGGTAGCCGCCGGCCGGCCCATCGGGGTCGGCCGACGCGCTTGACTTAACATAATATACATTATGCGCAATGAGTGATCAGGCGTAGAGGCCGTCGCATTCAAGCGGCGGCCACCTTTTATAGAGATTCCGGTTCGCGGGCATGGATCGGCACGCGTTCGGCGAATTCCTCCAGGCCGGGCACCGAGAACTCTTCGCCGCTGAGCGCCTTGACGAAGCCCAGCACCGAGATGCCGATAAAAAGCAGCCAGAACGCGAGGTTCAAGATCAAGCTGATCAAGACCCCGAGCAACGGCACGGGACGGAACGCCGCTTCGATCACCAGGACGAGCAGGCCGAGCACGACCTCCGCGAAGACGAGCGTGAAGCCCTGGCGACAATGCGCGGCGAGGAACTCCGTTCGCCGCCGGACGAGGATCGGCACGATCACGAGCACGCTCACGTAACAGAGCGCACCCAGCCAACGGTCACGGATCGAGGGCTCGGTCGGCATGGACGTTCACCTCCGCCGCGCTGTGGGCACCGTTCAGGTCAGGGCCTCAGCGCCCTCGCGGTGGCCAGACGCTGTTCGATATCGCTCGCTGGGATCTCGAGTTCGCCCGCCAGCACGCGGCGCTGGAGATCTTCGAGCAAGCGCACCGCATCGGCATGATTGCCGGCTGTTTGCAGCCATCGCGACTGCTGCAATTGACGCTCGTAGACGGCGACATCGGCCAGTCCGGCAGTCGGCAATTGCGCCAGCGCGGCCGCGGCTTCTTCGTGGCGTCCGGCGTCGGCCAGCGCGTACGCGTAGACGCGGTCGAGGTCCTGGCGGGCCGGATGCCCGACCTTCAACTCCGTGCGGTACAGGTCGATGCGTGCGAGCGCGTTGTCGACCTCGCCCAAGCCCAGCAACGCCGACACCATGCCGACCCGGGCGAACCGGCCGAAATCGGTCTGGCCATGCCGGTCGATGCATTCCTGCAACGGGGCGATCGCGAGGTCGTAAGCACCCTGTCCGAGCAGGTTCTGCCCGTGGTACAGCAGGTAGCTCGCCTCGACCCGCGCGGCGTTCTGGCCCTGGCGAACGTACGACCCACCGACCAGAACGACGACCAGCACCAGCAATCCGACGCCGACGGCGGTGGCGTTCTTCTGGATAAAATCGACGGTCTGCTGGGTACGGGTCACGAAGGCGTCCTGCTTCAGTTCCTTGCGCGTGAACTTCTGAGCGGCCACGGTCCTACCTCACGGGATGGTTCAACACTGCTCGCATCGGGTCCGATGTTCAACCGCCCAAGATATATCAAGGCTGAACCTATTTCCACCGGTGACACGAGGAACGGACTCGTCGCCCGTCTTTTTCTGGCCGCTCGGGTCGGGGCCGCCATGGCTGCCCGACGGGCGCGACGGCGATTTATCGATAATGAATTGAGTTTATTATCATCATATCGGGAAAAAGTATGGCTCCCCGACGGAATTATAAGGAATCTGCAAACAGAAAATGGTATCCTTCGCATGTGGAAATGCTTGCGTCCAATCATCTTGGCTTCATCAGCGAGACCCAGGAGCCCCCCATGCCCGAGTCCGCCTACGGCACCGAATTCCCTCTGCCGTCGCTGTCCTTGTGGGCCATCCCACGTCGCACCGTCGAGGCTGAAATGGTCGGCGCGGACGACCGCGTCAACCTGTTGAGTCCACGTTATCGGGACCCGATCCTCAAACGATTCGTCGTGCCCCGTTTGCCCGACGACATGCGCTGGGATCGGTACCCGCTGGACGTGCGCGGCAGCCGGATCTGGCGACTGGTCGATGGGCGACGCACCGTCGCGGAGATCGTCTGGGCGTACAGGCGTCTTTACCCGGAGGATCGGGTGCAAGTGGGCGAGCGCATCGGACGATTCCTGCTGATGCTCAAGCAGCATGGCTTCGTCGAGGTCAACTGAGCGGCTGGTACCCCCGGCGGGATTCGAACCCACGGCCCCCAGATTAGGAATTATCGCGAACGCGTTTTTTTGCCCTCGAATCTGCTTCACTTACGGCATTCTTTCAGGTTGACAGTTCACAACTTACCGTGTTTCTATCTGCTCACGCCGACTCAAGAAAACTCGCAACTGTCCGGCGTTTCTGTTACCCTGGTGTTACCCCGCGGCGCCAACCACGGGCCCCCAGATACGTAGTTAGGAGACGTTATGCGGACCTCGCGACTGACCGAGAAGCGCCTCGAAAACCTCAAACCAAAGGCCAGCCGATACGAGCTATTCGACGGCGGCGGCCTCGGCATCCGCGTAGGCCCGAGCGGGGCGCGCACCTGGTTCATGATCTACCGCGACCAGACCGGCCGGCAGCGCCGCCTCACCCTCGGCCAGTATCCCGCCCTCACCCTGGCAAACGCCAGGATCGCCCACGCCCAGAAGCTGAAGGCGGTCGGCCTCGGCCAGGCCATCGCGCCGCCGAGCCACCCCTCCCGCCGGCCGTTGACCGTGGCCGCCCTCTGGGAACGGTTCTTCGCCGCCCACGTACAGGCCCGCCTCAAGCCCCGCACGCAAGGTCAGTACAGCGACACCTGGCAGAACCACCTCGAGCCCGCGCTCGGCCGCCGACGGCTCGCATCCGTCGCCAAGGCAGACGTGCGCGCCCTGCACGCCGAGATCGGCGCCCAAGGCAAGACCCGGGCGGCGAACCTGGCGGTCGCCGTCCTGCGGTCAGCCCTGAGCTGGGCCATCGACCAGGAGCTGATGCCGGGCCCGAACCCGGCCGCCGGCGTCCGCCTGTATGCCGACGCCCGCCGCGACCGATACCTGACCGCCGATGAGATCGGCCGCCTCTTGCTGGTCCTTGAGGCCGACGCACAAGAGCGCGGCGACTGGACGGCTCACGACGTGATCAAGCTGTTGCTGTTCACCGGGGCCCGGCGAGGCAACGTCCAGCGGATGCGCTGGCAGGATGTCGACTGGCAACTGCGCCGCTGGCTGGTGCCGGCCAGCGACACGAAGACCGCGCGCATGTACAACGTGGCCCTACCACCAGGCGCGATCGCGATCCTCGAGCGTCGGCGGGCCGAGGTCCCCACGAGCTGCCCCTGGGTCTTCCCCGGCCGACCGGACCAGGACACCGAGGCCGCCGCGCTGACGACGATCAAGGGCCACTGGTCCCGCATCCGGGAGCGGGCCGAGCTGCCCGGCGTCCGGCTGCACGACCTGCGGCATACGGCGGCAAGCATGCTGATCAACGCCGGCGCCTCGCTCGCGATCGTCGCCCACCAGCTCGGGCACGCCCGCACTGAGACCTCGAGCAGATATGCCCACCTGGTCGACGAGGTCGTGCGCGCTGCGGTCGATCGCGCGACCGCGAGCTTGCACCCAGAAGCGCCGGCGTTGCTGCCGGAGGAAAGCGAGGGCCGCTGATGACCACGAGGTATCGGTGGAGCAAGCCCCCCGGCCACGACTGGCTTCACGGAAGACGCGGAGCACTTCTGCGACTTATCGAGCCGGGAGTTGATGACCAACAATCCGAGCAGCTTCTCGATACTACGGCATCCCTGGTGATGCTCTTCGCCGAGAACCCCTATTACATCGACGAAGATCCGGTCACGCCGAGGATCGCCTGCACGGCGATTGATCGCCTGCAAGCCGCCATCGCCGAACTGCGCCTGAGTTGGCATGGAATGGGCGAGCGCGCCCGTCAGCTCATCGGATCGGCTGCCGTCGATCGATCGCAGAGCGTGCTCTGTGACGATCCCGAACTTGCGACGGAGGACCCCCGGGGCCTGCCCGGTTCGGACAAGTTCGCCGTGATGTTCGAATGGAGCAGAGACCGTGCGGCCGACGACCTCGAGCAGATCATCGAAATGCTTGGCGAGCTTGCCGCTACGGCAAAGGCCGGCTCACTGGAACTGATGACTAATGCCGAGATAGCGACGCGCGTGCAGGTCGACTTTCTCGCCGCCCTGCTGCGCAAATTACCGATCTCGCAACGACCGCCAAAAAATGAACTAATGAGCTGGGGGCCATACTGCAAAGTCGCACTTGAAGCACTACGGGCAGAGCGCGGCATGGAATCGCTCGAAACCGCTGGCAAGGTGACCGTCGCGTCGCCGCCGAACTTCCGTAAGAACTACTTTCGGGCGATCGACATCGTATTCGATTGAGTATGCCCTCGAATTTACTCGGCGGCCATAATAGAGGAACACGGTCTCCCTCGACCAGCATCACGCCACGCGTTTTTCTGTGCTCAAGTAGATCACTTAAGCACA
Organism: uncultured Fibrobacteraceae bacterium; assembly: GCA_964630845.1. Classification (GTDB taxonomy): domain Bacteria; phylum Krumholzibacteriota; class Krumholzibacteriia; order LZORAL124-64-63; family LZORAL124-64-63; genus Glo-17. The sequence continues at coordinate 318 of CAZVWL010000043.1, read as the reverse complement.
GGAGCGCATGTCATGAACGTTCGCCAGATCCCCCCCGTATTACGCCGGCCCGACCTGCTCGACGTCGTCGGCTTGAGCCGCGCCTCCGTTGACCGACTGGAAGCGGCAGGCCAGTTCCCCCAGCGGTTTCACCTGTCGCCGACCGGACGGGCCGTCGCCTGGCGCGGCGATGAGGTCGCCGCCTGGATCGAGCAACGCACCGCCGCGCGGGCGGGCCAGTGATGCGCGCCGACGCCATGAAGACCGAAGTCTGGCGCCTTCGCTGCGAGGCCGCGCGCCTGGAACGGCTCGCCGAGCTGCTCGAACGGCAGGGTCGCC
>CAZVWL010000042.1:8579-16510 GCA_964630845.1 uncultured Fibrobacteraceae bacterium | reverse complement strand
ACGCCGACGGCCAGTACGACGTGGTCGATCACATCCAGCTGGGCGGGTATGGCAACAACGGCGGCCCGATCGCGTCCACCGACCTGACGCGTCCGGAGAGCCTGGACGTCGCCGACTGGCAGGCGATCATCGATTTCGTGTCGGTCATCGGCGATCCCGACGACAACGCGAGCGTCGTGCCGATGAGCCTCGAGACGTTCCACGACGGGTTCATCCGGTCGAAGTTCGATTGAGGTAGGCGGCGGCAGCGGCCGCAGCCGTCTCGGCAAGAGCATTGAGTCCAAGCGGCGTGTCATGGTAGACTCCTGTGGTCGGATCGGTAGACCGCGCCATGAGGGGGGAGCCATGACACGCCGGTTTTACGTGACCCTGCTGCTGATCGCCATTCTTCCCGTGATAGCTCCTGGACAGACCTTTGTCGGCGAATGGTCCGGCGCGTACTACACCGTCGGTATCGATGGGACACCGGTCACGGCCGTTGAACACGGGGGACAACTCGTGATCGGTGGTCGTTTCAGCAGCGCTGCCCATATTCAGTGTCGTAATATCGTGCGTTACTCTGGCAATGGCTGGGCCAGCTACGCAACCGACATCCCGGACGACATCACGGCGATCGCTCCCCATGACGGCACGCTCGTCGCGCTGACGGCTTCACCGAGGCGGCTGTGGCGGCTCGGGGGATCCCACTGGCAACTGATGTCCGGAGTCCTTGGTGCCGGGCCGGACCTCTTGGTTTCGCACAATGGCGATCTGTACGTCGGGGGTGCAGTCTGGGACGGGTCGGGCCTGACCAGCTTTTTAAACGCCAACGGGACAGTCACCTCCGTGACGGTATTCGAGGGCATGCTCGTGTTCGGCGGATCGTTCACGGCATGTGGTGATGACACTCTTGGCAGCCTGGTCGCGTGGGACGGTGCTCAGGTGACGCGGCCCTGGCCGGATTTCGGCATGCCGGTTCGCCATCTGTCGGCCCATGAGGGGCAACTCATTGCGATCGGCGCTACCGGCGGCTGGCAGACGGGTGACCTCGTTTTCCGGTACTCGGGCGACGATTGGTCGGTCCTGCCGTTTCCGGACTGGGTGCCAGAGTACCCCATCGCCAGGTTCACACTCTGGCATGAAGGCCAGCTATACGCATTCTATCGGGAACACGGCTGGGACTGGCATCACAACCTCTTCAGGCGATGGACCGGCACGACGTGGGTCGATGTGGCGGGAACCGGCAACGAATTAGCGGCGGCGATCTCGACCGGGTCCGGCATCGTTCTGCTCGGGACTGATCTGGCCCATCAAGACACATTTTGTGGCACGGTTGCCCGGCGGCCTAACGGCGCCGGCTTCGGTATGTTGACTCCCCTCGTGCCATACGGCTTCGGCTTCGTGGGCGGCGGTGTCAGGCAGATCAACACCTCGGCCTTCAATGGTCTGATTTTCGGCGGCGATTTCCGGTTTCGTGGCGCCTTGTACACGCCGAAGGTCACCATGGAACTCCTCGGCGACATCGTTTCGTTGCCATTCGAATTCGCGAACGGTGGCGCGGTTGCACGCGCGGTCGGCGTCGAGCCATTTTTACGAATCCATGCCACGATCTGTCAGGATGACGTCGACTGCGCCCATTATGTCTGGGACTATCCGAACGGCAATGGATGGCAGCTTCACGGTCAACTTGGAGCTATGGTCGCGATCGCGACAAAGCCCGGTAGTGGTTCACAGCCTTACGGCGCGACCGAGACGACAGTCCATAGACTAGCCGATGCCGCCACGCTCGGAACCTGTGGTGGCGGGGTGATCAAGACTCTGCACGCCAAGAGGTTGACCGGTACGCTCGTAGCCGGCGGCACGTTCACCCAGATGGCCGGCACGACGGCCAGCAAGATCAGCTGGTACAATGGGACACAATGGCTAGCCTTCCCGGCACCGATCGGCGGCAGCGTGACTGCCATGACGGACATCTTTGAAAACATGGTGATTGCCGGCCGGCGGATCGATCCAGACGGTCCCGACGTTTACCAGGTGGCCGAATGGGCCAATGATTCCTGGCGGCTCATGGGCGGGGCGTTCAACGGCGAGGTCCGTACGCTCGAGTACCACGGGGGTTACGTGTTCGCGGGCGGCGATTTCACCAGCGTCGGCGGCGTGCCGATCAACCGCCTGGCCGGCTGGGATGGCGAGGCCTGGCGCCCGGTCGGTTCGGGTTGCAACGGGACGGTGTGGAGCCTGCTTTCTCAAGGGTCGCAGCTCCTGATCGGTGGCGGCTTCACACGTGGCGGCGGCAAACCGGCCGGTGGCATGACTTCGTGGGTTTTCCAGGAGATAAGCACGAACGTGCCGCATGCCGAAGTGCCATCGTCCTTGGTCCTGCACGCCCCCGGCCCGAATCCGTTCAACCCCATGACCACGGTCTCATTCGACCTTCCGCAATCATCGCGCGTCGACCTGTCCGTGTTCGACCTTCGTGGGCGCCGCCTGGCTACGCTGATCGCGGACGATCTCACCGCCGGGTCGCACTCGGCGACCTGGCGGGGGACGGACCAGCAGGGACGCGCTGTTGCCAGCGGGGTCTACCTGATCCGGCTACAAGCCGGAAACGAGGCGGCGACGCGGCGCGTGAGCCTGATTCGCTGAGCCGGTCACCTCCGATGTTGCCACCCCCGCCCGACGCGGTATCCTGAGCGGTGTCCCCCAACCCTCAGGAGCCCGCCCCATGACCCGTCCGGCCCTTGGCGCCCTGCTGATCCTCGCCGCCTGCTCGCCCGCCCTGGCGGCCACCGAACGCACGCCCGTCGTGATCCACCACGACGCCCTCATCGTCTTCGACATCGCCGCCAACCGCGCCACCATCACCAACGACGTCCGCCTGCCGGCCGCCGGCGACATACCCACGCTCGCCGTGGCCGACTCGCTGGCCGGCGGCGCGGTCGCCCACGAGCCGGTCACCGTGCTTGCCGACGGCCGCCATCGTTTCGCCTACACCTTCACCGCCCTGCAATCCACCGACCAGGTGCGCTTCTCGCGCGAGAACGTGGGCGGCGAGCTGACGGCCACCGTGAGCGCCGAGGGCATCTGGCTGAGCGGCGGCTCGGCGTGGTTGCCGACCGCCGACGGCGTCCTGCACGCCGGCCGGCTGGAGATCGTCACGCCGCTGGGCTGGTTCCCGGTGATCGCCGGCGAGGTCGTTTCGCAGGAAGACCGCGCCGGCAACCGCCACACCGTCTACGAAATCACCGAGGCCGTCGACGACATCTCGCTCGTGGCCAACGACTACGACGTCACCGAACGCGACCACGGCGGCATCCTCATGCGCGTCTGCCTGCTGGCGCGCGACGAGCGCCTGGCCGAGCTGTACCTCGAGCGCACCGCCTATTACCTCGACCTCTACCAGGACCTGCTCGGCCGCTACCCGTACCGCTCGTTCACCACGGTCGAGAACTGGTTCCCGACCGGCTACGGCATGCCCGGCTGGACGCTGCTCGGCTCGCAGGTCATGCGCCTGCCCTTCATCCCCTACACCAGCTTCGGCCACGAGATCGCCCACAACTGGTGGGGCAACTCGGTCTTCATCGACCCCGCCGAGGGCAACTGGTGCGAGGGCCTGACCGTCTGGTGCGCCGATTACCTCTACAAGCAGCAGGAGTCGGCCGAGGCTGCGCACGAGTACCGTCGCAACCAGCTCAAGGACTACGCCGCCTACGTCGGCGACAATCCCGAGCGCGACTTCCCCCTGACCGCCTTCAAGAGCCGCCACAGCGGCGCCACGCGCGCGGTGGGCTACGGCAAGAGCATGGCCGTCTGGCACATGCTCGAGCAGGAGATCGGCCGCGACGCGGTCCTGCGGGCGCTGCGCGCCGTGTACGCCGACTTCCGCGGCAAGCGCGCGGCCTGGAGCGATTTCTTCGCCGCCCTCGAGAAGGCCTCGGGGCGCGACCTCGCCGTCTTCCGCGACCAGTGGTTGACCCGCACCGGCGCGCCCACCCTGCGCCTGGCCGACGTGGCGCGCGAGGGCGACACGGTGCATTTCACCCTGCGCCAGGACGAACCCGCCTACGACCTGCTCGTGCCGATCGAGGTCGCCGGTCCGCAGGGCGCCGCGCGCCACACCGTGCGCCTGACCGAACCGCAGCAGCGCTTCACCGTCACGGCGGCCGGCGCGCGCACGCTCACGGTCGACCCCGGGCACGACCTCTTCCGCCACCTGCACGCCGCCGAGATCGAGCCGACCTTGAGCCGCGTGTTCGCCGCCGACAGCCACGTCTTCGTGCCGCCGGCCTACGCCGCCGAGTGGCGCGAGCCGGTAGCCGGGTTCGCGCGCAGCTTCTGCGAGTGCGACGACCCGGTGCTCAGCCTCGACGGCCAGCCGCACCGCGGCGTGGTGAACGTGCTCGTCAACCCGGAGGTGGGCCTGCTCGAGGCGCGCCAGCCGGCCGAACTGCGCGTGCATGGCGACCTCGTCTTTTTGGCCGGCAAGCGCCATGACCTGCGCGAGCACGACCTCGTGTTCGCCGCGGCGTCGCTCGACGGCACGACCGACCTCGTCATCCTCACCCGTGATCCCGAGCGGCTGGTGCGCCTCGGCCGGCGCCTCGGCCACTTCGGCAAGTACAGCTGGCTCTTGCTGCCGGCCCGCGCGGGCGATACGTTGCGCGGGAACTGGCAAGCGGCGGACAGCCCGCTGATCGCGACGCTGGCGCCCTGACCCGAACCCCAAGGAGTGCCCATGTCCAGCTACGACGCCCTGCAGCCCCGCGCGGTCTGGCAGATCTTCGGCGAGATGGCGAAGATCCCGCACGGCAGCGGCAACGAGGCCGCCATCCAGGCCATGTTCAAACAGTGGGCCGCCCGGCGCGGTCTCGCCTGCAAGGAGGACAAGGTCGGCAACCTGTTGATCGAGATCCCCGCCTCGCCCGGCCTGGAACACGTGGCGCCGGTGCTCGTGCAGGGGCACGTGGACATGGTCTGCGAGAAGAACGCGGCCACGAAGCACGACTTCGCCAAGGATCCCATCCGCCTCGTGGTCGACGGCGACTGGGTCAAGGCCGACGGCACCACCCTCGGCGCGGACAACGGCATCGGCGTGGCGATGGGTCTGGCGCTGGCCGAATCGAGCGAGGTCAAGCACGGGCCGATCGAGGTGCTCTTGACCGTCGACGAGGAGCGCGGCCTGACCGGCGCGCGCGGCGTGCCGGCCGGCTTCTTCAAGGCTCGCCGCATGATCAACCTCGACAGCGAGGAGGACACGGCGCTGTTCATGGGCTGCGCCGGCGGTCGCGACAGCGCGCTGACCTTGAAGCTGCGCGCGATCAAGACGCCGCGGGGCATGACCGGTCGCAAGCTGGTCATCCAGGGCCTCAAGGGCGGGCACAGCGGCCTGGACATCCACACCGGACGGGCCAACGCCAACAAGCTGCTGGCCCGGGTGCTGCACGAGGCGGCCGGCGTCATGCCGCTGCGCATCGAGAGCATCGGCGGCGGCCTGTTGCGCAACGCCATCCCGCGCGAGGCCGAGGCCCGCGTGCTGGTGCCCGAAACCGACGCGCGCGCCTTCAAGAAGCTGGTTGACGCGTTCCTGCAGCGCGTGGCTGCCGAGGAGCTCAAGGGGGTCGACGACGGCCTCGAGTGGCGACTGACGACGGTCAAGGTGGAGCGGTCGTGGACCGAGGCCGAGTCGCGGCGCCTGCTCGACCTGCTGGTCGCCATCCCGCACGGCGTGCTCGGCATGAGCCGCGCGCTGCCCGACCTGGTCGAGACCAGCAGCAACCTCGGCGTGGTCAAGACCGACGGCAACAAGGTGCGCATCACCTGCTGCAGCCGCAGCTCGGTGATGAGCCAGCTCGGCAACGTGGCCGCCCAGCATGCCGCGCTCGCGATGCTCGCCGGCGCCGAGCTGGACCAGCCGGCCGGCTATCCGGCCTGGCAACCCAACCCCGAGTCGCCGCTGCTGCACACCGTGGTGGCGCAGTACGCGCGGCTGTTCGGCGAGAAGCCTGAACTGAAGGCGATCCACGCCGGCCTCGAGTGCGGTCTGCTGCTCGAGAACTACCCCGGCCTGGACATCGTCTCCTTCGGCCCGAACATCCGCGGCGCCCACTCGCCCGACGAGAAGGTGCAGATCGGCTCCGTCCAGAAGATCTGGACGCTCTTCGCGGCGGTGATCGAAGACCTCGCGAAATAGCGCCGTGGGAGCTACCGGGAGGCGGGCTACGCCGAGGGCCCGCCTCCGCTTTTTCAGGTGGCGTCTTGACAAGGTCTTGACAGCATCGGCCGCTTGCCGCCGGAACGGTGACGATCTTGTCCCCACAGTTATCCCCAGGGTGAAGAATCGTCGGGCGATCGGCCGTTCAACGGCGCCTTGGAATTAAGTACTTGCGAGACAACGGTTTGGTATTGCGGTTACGAAATCGTAAAAAATCGAACTTGCCTCCGACGGGTGTCTGACAGCATCTGGACAGGGCCCGGATGGGGATAATTCGTTGGTCCTTCCGGACCGTGACGCGGCCGGGCGGGCCGCCAGGAGGAACGATGCCAGCGCGTGCCCTGGGCGCCCAGCCACTGCGAACCGTCCTGCGGGCATTCCTGGGGCTCGGCCTGACCTCTTTTGGCGGTCCGATCGCCCACATCGGCTACTACCGGCGGGAGTTCGTCGAGCGGCGGGCCTGGCTGACCGATGGGCAGTTCGCCCAGCTCCTGGCCCTGACCCAGTTCCTGCCTGGACCGGCCAGCAGCCAGCTGGGTTTCGCGGTCGGTCTGGGTCTGGCCGGCTGGCGCGGCGCCTTGACCGCGAGCCTCGCGTTCACGTTACCGTCGGCGCTGCTCTTGCTCGCCTTCGCCGGCGTGGTGGGACGGCTCGACAGCCCCCTGGCGCTCGCCGCGCTGCATGGCCTGAAGATCGTCGCGCTGGCCGTCGTGGCGCACGGCGTGATGCAGATGGCGCGCCGACTGTGCCCCGACCCCGCGCGGGCGACGATCGCGGCGCTCGCCACCGGCGTGATCCTGCTGGCCGGCACCGCGTGGTCGCAACTGGTGGTCGTGGCCCTCGGCGGCCTGGCGGGCCTGCGCTGGTGCCGACAGGCCGAGGTGCTCGCCGCGGGCGATAGCTTGCAGTGGCGCCACGGTCCACGGCAGGGCTGGGTGCTGCTCGCCGTCTTCGCCGCGTTGCTGGCCGGGTTGCCTCTGGCCGTCGCCGTGCTCGGTCCCGGCGCCGGCCTGGTCGCGCTCGGCGACGCGTTCTACCGCGCGGGCTCGCTTGTCTTCGGCGGCGGCCACGTGGTGTTGCCGCTGCTCGAGGAGGCGGTCGTGCGCCCGGGCTGGCTCGACGCCGACCAGTTCCTCGCCGGCTACGGCGCCGCGCAGGCGGTGCCCGGTCCGCTGTTCGCGTTCGCGGCGTACCTCGGCGCGCTGGCGCCGACCTCGCTGACCGGCGGGGCCGTGGTCGGCGCGACCGTGGCGCTGGTCGCGATCTTCCTGCCCGGTTACCTGCTGCTGGCCGGCGTGTTGCCGCTCTGGCAACGCCTCGCGTCCCGGCCGAAAGCGGCGCAAGCGATCGCCGGCGTGAACGCCGCGGTGGTGGGCCTGCTCGGCGCCGCGCTGTACCAGCCGGTCTTCACCAGCGCGGTGCGCGCGCCGGCCGACCTGGCGATCGCCCTCGTGGGTTTCACGCTGCTGGCGAACTGGCGGGTTTCGGCGCTCGTGGTCGTGCTGTGGTGCGTGGCGGGCAGCGTGCTCGTGCAGATGCTGCGGTAAGGACGGACCTCGCCGGAAGGCACGTTGTTCCACGACCATCGGCGCCACCCGACGGGCGGTCTGCGGGCCGTCTGGTTATGTTCCCCATCTGCCCTCATCCGCTGCATTCCGGCCTTCCTCGAAAGGATCCTCCCGCATGGACGTCCTGCTCTCTTTCGGCGAGGATTCGCTGCACTCGCTGATCGTGCTGGCGG
>CAZVWL010000042.1:0-8569 GCA_964630845.1 uncultured Fibrobacteraceae bacterium | reverse complement strand
CCGCGGCCATGCTCGCGCACGCGATCGTCTACGCGGTCCTCGGCCGCGTCGCGCGACGCACCGCCACGAGTCTCGACGACGCCATCCTCGGCCATCTGCGAGGTCCAACCCGGCTGTTCGTGCTGCTGCTCGCCTTGAAGATCGCCATGCCGCTTCTACGCATCCCGGCCGAGCTGGTCGCGTTGTTCGACCAGTTGACGAGCATCCTCTTGATCGCCGCCGTGGCCTGGCTCGTGGTCGCCGCCACCCGCATCGGGCGCACCATGCTCGCGGCGCGGTTCGACGTCTCGGTGGCCGACAATCTGCAGGCGCGCAAGGTGCATACGCAGTACGACGTGCTCAGCAAGATCATCATCTCGGTGGCCGTGATCCTGGGCACCGCGAGCGTGCTGATGACCTTCGACCAGGTGCGGCAGCTCGGCGCGGGCATCCTCGCCTCGGCCGGCATCGTGGGCATCATCGTCGGCTTCTCGGCCCAGAAGTCGCTCGGCACCCTGTTCGCGGGCATCCAGATCGCGCTCACGCAGCCGATCCGCCTCGACGACGTGGTGATCGTCGAGGGCGAATGGGGCCGCATCGAGGAGATCACGCTCACCTACGTCGTGGTGCGCATCTGGGACCAGCGCCGCCTGGTGGTGCCGATCACCTACTTCATCGAGACGCCGTTCCAGAACTGGACACGAACGTCGGCCGAGTTGCTCGGCACGGTCTTCCTGCACGTCGACCACAGCGTGCCCCTGGCGGCCCTGCGCGAGGAACTGGCACGCATCGTCAAGGACGACGAGCGCTGGGACGGCCGGGTGGCCCAGATCGTCATGACCGAGGTCACGCAGACCACGGTGCAGGTCAGGGCGCTGATCAGCGCGGTGGACTCGGGGCGGGCCTGGGACCTGCGTTGCCACGTGCGCGAGAAGCTGGTGGCGTTCGTGCGGGAACACTATCCGCACGCGCTGCCCCGTCTGCGGGCCGAGCTGGAGGGGGCGGCGCCGACGGGGGCCGTGGCGCGGTCGTAGCGGAGCGCCGACCGGCGCTCAGGCGCGACTGGTCGCGGGCTGACGATCGATCAGCCAGGCCTGCAGCATGGCGCGCAGCTTCTGCGGCTGGATCGGCTTGGACAGGTAATCGTCCATGCCGGCCTCGAGGCACGCCTCGCGGTCGCTCGCCATCGCGTTGGCGGTGAACGCGATCACCGGCACCCGGGGATCGAGCACGCCCGACTGCCGATGGCGCAGGCGACGGGTGGTCTCGAAGCCGTCCATTTCCGGCATCTGGCAGTCCATGAGCACGAGGTCGTATCGGGTACGCCTGAGCGCCGACAGCGCTTCCAGCCCGTTGGCCACGGCGTCGACCGCGACCCCGATCTTGCCGAGGATCGCCAGGGCGACCTGCTGATTGACGGGGTTGTCCTCGACCAGGAGCACGCGCATCTGTTCGAAGCCGGGGGTGTACAAACGGTCGCCGGCTACCGTCTCGACGCGACGGTCGGGCGTCCTGCCGCGTAGCGTCGCGGCGACCTTCGCGACGAGGTCCTCGTGCCGCAGGGGTTTGACCACGCAGTCGGTCAGGCCGAGCGTGCGACAGCGTTCCGTGGAGCAGGGCGCGTTGATGGCCGCCAGTCCGAGCAGCGGCGTCGTGGTGCCCGCCACGGCGGCGCGAACGCGGGCTGTCGGCTCGTCATCCGGGTGTTCACCCAATCCGAGATCGACGAGGACCAGCCGGTAGGGATCGCCGCCTTGGACCGCCGCGGCCAGGGCGACGGCGGCCTGGTCGCCGTCGGTCACCGCGTCGGCGTTCGCGCCGAGCGATTCCAGGCGTTCGGTCAAGCAACGGCGCAGGGCGTCGCTGCCGGCGACGACCAGCAGACGGGCGCCGTCCAGGGGCTGCGCCGTCGGGTCGGCCGGCGAATCATCGCGCACGGTCAGCGGCACCTCGAACCAGAACTCGGATCCCGGACCCACGCGGCTTGTCAGGCCGATGCGCCCACCCATGGCCTCGACCAGCTCGCGCGAGATCGCCAGGCCCAGGCCGGTGCCGCCGTGCCGCCGTGTGGCCGACGTGTCGACCTGCGAGAATTTCTCGAAGAGCCGGCCATGGTCCTCGGGCGGGATGCCGATGCCGGTATCGCTGACGACGAAGCGTATCGTGGCGCGCGGCCCCTGGCGGTCGACCAGCGAGGTGCGAACCCACACCTCGCCGAGGTCGGTGAACTTGACGGCGTTGCCGCCGAGGTTGATCAGGATCTGGCGCAGATGACCGGCATCGCCGCACAAGGACAACGGCACGTCGGGGTCCACGTTGCAGACGAACTCCAGGCCCTTCTCGTACGCCTTGATCGCGAGCATCTCGGCGTAGTCCTCCAGCAACTCGCGCAGGTCGAAGTCGACCGTTTGGAGCGCGAGCTTGCCGGCCTCGATCTTCGACAGATCGAGGATGTCGTTGATCAGGCCGAGCAAGGCGTCGGCGCTCTCGCGCACCGTCTCCACGTAGCGTCGTTGCTCGTCGTCCAGCGCCGTGTCCAGCAGCAGGCCGGTCATGCCGATCACGCCGTTCATCGGGGTGCGGATCTCATGGCTCATGTTGGCCAGGAACGCGCTCTTGGCTTCGCTCGCGCGCTTGGCCTCGTCGGCCAGCGCGAGCGCGACGACGGTCTGCTCCTCGAGCTCGGCGTGCGTCTGTCGCAGCGCCGATTCGACGGCCTTGCGCTCGGTGATGTCCCGCCACACGCAGTACAATCCCGGCCGGCCCTCGATCGGCATCTCGGTCAGGCTGACCTCGACGATGACCTCGGAGCCGTCGCGGCGTCGGTGCACCCATTCGAAACGCGCGTAACCGTGCTCGTCGGCTTCCGCCATGAAGCGGCGCGCGAGCTCGGTCGAATCGGTGCCGCAAGGCTGGGTCGGCGGCGAGATGTCCTGCGGGGGAACGCGCCGGAACTCGGCGGGCGAGGCGTAGCCGAGCAGCCGGGCCGCCGCCTGGTTGGCGTCCAGGAAGGCGCCGTCGCGGATCAGCAGCATGGGGTCTTCCGACCGCTCGAACAGGTTGCGGTACTTGGCCTCGCTCTCGAGCAGACGACCCCGCTGGGCGAGCAGGTCACGCTCCTGGGTCTGGGCCCGCGTCTGCACCGTGATGAGCGTGACGAGCGTTTGGCTGATGCGGAAAGCGAGCTTGATGATGAGGATGAGGTAGATCGCCACCATCGCCGCCAGCAAGAGCCGCTCGAAGCCGCCGAGCATGAACATGCGGATGCCGACCGGCGCCAGGATCGGCACCACGAACCGCAGCAGCGAGCGTGGTACGACGGCCATGCTCATCAGGCCGCCGGACGTCAACCCGACGACGAGGATCACGAGCACGGCCTCGCGCAACGGCCCGCCGGTGGGGTAGAACAGCCAGGCGCCGCATCCCCAGACCAGACCGTGCGCGAGCGCGGCCTTCTCGTACCGGCGCAGGTGCCGGTCGGTGACGGTGTCCCGTTGCCCCGAGGTGATCGCGCGCATGGCCCTCGAGCCGATCGCGATGCGCGCGGCGTAGATGGCGCCGATCGCCGCCAGCCAGGACAACAGCAGGAACGCATCGGCCTGTCGCCAGGCCAACGCCACCATGATCGCGGCGATCGCCAGGCCCGACGGCGTGGCCGTGCGCGTGTTCAGGCAGAGCAGGCGGAGCTGCTCCCGCTGCAACGCGGCGCGCAGGCCGGAATCGCCCGGCTCAAGTGGCATGGTTGGCCTTGCCTCAGGTCGGCGAACACGATGGTCCGGCCCGCAAGGTGCACCTCCGGGAACCAGGACCAGGACGTGGTCTGTTTCGGCGATCGGCGGCCTGTCTTGAGGCCAGACCGGTTGACCCAGGGGCGTCGTGGCCCGCCCCGTCAGGGGTGCTCAGGCGACGACCCCGCCGCCAGCGCCGCCTGAGCCTTCCTGGTCAGGCTGCCGACCACCAGGGCGTAGGAGTGGTCGATCAGCTCGCGCGCCAGGGCTTCGGGGATCGTGTCGTCGAGCGTCACCTGGTTCCAGTGCCGTTTGTCGAAGTACCGCGGGGGCTGGATCGCAGGGTGCATCTCGCGCAACGCTTCGACGCGGTCGGGCGCGCACTTGGCCGACACCCGCAGCGGCGACTCCTCCCAGGCCACGGCCCCGAACATCTTGCCCATCACCTTGAAGACCATCACCTCGGGCCCGAACGGGAAATCCTCGGTGGCGCCGGGTTTGCCGAGGGCGTGGTCGCGGAGGGGTTCGAGCCGGGGGTCGAGGTCGCCGGCTCTGGGTTCGGCGTGACGAGGCAGGAAGCGACGGTCGTTCATCGGGCGAGCCTCCTCCGAAATCGACGGGATCCTTGACCGGCGTCAAGACGACCGGCGTCCCACCTGACGATCTTGCCCCCGTCCAGACGATCATGAGCGCCGCGAGGCGCCAACACCAGGACCCAGGGAGGACCAACGATGGAAATGCTGCCCATGTTCTGCAACCAGTGCCAGGAGAGCGCCCGCAACAAAGGCTGCGATCGCATGGGCGTCTGCGGCAAGACGCCCGAGACGTCGGCCGAGCTCGACGGCCTGATCGCCCGCCTCGTCCGGCTGGCGCGCGGCGCCGCCGCCGACGCGGGCGATGGCGGCGAGGTCGACCCCGCCGTGGCGCGCCTGGTCGCCGACGGCCTGTTCCTGACGGTCACCAACGTGAACTTCGACCCCGAGACGATCCGCGCCTGGGAGGCCCGCGTCGATGACGCCGCCGAGGCCATCACGGCCCCTGCCCTGGCCCTCGGGCGCTGCGGCCTGCCGCACGCCGCCGACCAGGACGTCGCCTCGCTGCGCGAGCTGATCCTCTACGGCCTGAAGGGCATGGCCGCTTACGACCACCATGCCGCCGTCTACGGCGCCACGAACCCGGCGACCGACAGCTTCCTCGTGCGCGCGCTGTCGGCCTGCGCCACCGACCAGGACGCCGCCTCGCTCACGGCGCTGGCGATGCGCACGGGCGAGGTCGCCGTGGAGGTCATGGCCCGGCTCGACGGCGCCCACACCTCCCGCTACGGTAAGCAGGAAGCCACCAGCGTGTCCATCGAGCCGCGCGGGAATCCGGCGATCCTGGTCTCCGGACACGACCTGCGCGACCTCGAGGACCTGCTCGAGCAGACCCGCGGCACGGGCATCGACGTCTACACCCACGGCGAGATGCTGCCGGCGCACGCCTACCCGTTCTTCAAGCAGTACGACAACCTGGTGGGCAACTACGGCGGCGCCTGGTACCTGCAGCAGTCGGAATTCGAGGCGTTCGGCGGCCCGATCGTCATGACCACCAACTGCATCAAGAAGCCCCGCGACAGCTACCGCGACCGCATCTGGACCACCGGCCTGGTGGGCTGGCCGGGCCTGAACCACGTGGCCGACCGCCCCGCGAATGGGCGCAAGGACTTCACCGCGGTGATCGAGCAGGCGAGGTCGTGCCCGCCGCCGCGGACCATCGAGACCGGCACCGTGATGTGTGGCTTCGGCCATGACCAGATCCTCGCCGTGGCCGACAAGGTGATCGCCGCCGTGCAGTCGGGCGCCATCCGGCGCTTCGTGGTGATGGCCGGCTGCGACGGCCACCAGAAGGAGCGCCAGTACTATACCGACCTCGCCGAGACCCTGCCCCAGGACGCCGTGATCCTCACCGCCGGCTGCGCCAAGTTCCGCTACAACAAGCTGAACCTCGGCGACATCGGCGGCATCCCGCGGGTGCTGGACGCCGGGCAGTGCAACGACAGCTATTCGCTGGCCGTCGTCGCGCTCAAGCTCACCGAGGCGCTCGGCAAGGACAGCGTCAACGACCTGCCGCTGAGCTTCGACATCGCCTGGTACGAGCAGAAGGCCGTCACCGTGCTGCTGGCGCTGCTGCACCTGGGCGTCAAGGGCATCCGGCTGGGGCCCACGCTGCCGGCGTTCCTCTCGCCGGGCGTGGCGCAGGTGCTGGTCGAGACGTTCGGGATCAAGGGCATCGGCGCCGCGCACGAGGACGCGGCCGCGATCATGGCCGGGGTCTGACCGACGGGCGCGCCGATCCGGTCACGCCGCGCGGGTGTGGCCGGATCGGCGCCTTGCCGTGTGCAGCAAGAGGTGCTCGGTACACAGGCCGTCGAGGTCGGGCCCCAGGGTGCACCAGCGCCGGAACCGTTCCCACTCGGCGACCTCGAGCCCACCGCGCGGCGGCCGCCACGAGCCGTCCGCGGCCCGTTCCTGGTGCGACAGGCGCAGCGAGTGTACGGTGTGTTCGCCGCGGGCGAACAGCGCTTCGCGGCCGGTGATGCGCAGCCCGTAGCGGTCGGCCTGGGCGGCGAACGGGGTGCGCGCGAAGAGCTGGAAGCGGCTGCTGGTCACCGCGCCGGTGGCGTCGGCGAGGTCGGCCATCAGGTCCAGGGTGGCCTGCAGGTCGGCGGGCTCGCTGGTCGGCAAGCCGAAGATCATCATCAGCAGGTTGAAGATCCCGACGCGGGCCGCGTCGGCGACCACCTGGCGGACCTCGCCGGGCGTGGTGCCCTTGCCGCAGACCTCAAGCAGCCGCGCCGAGCCGGTCTCCACGCCCCAGCTGATCCAGCAACAGCCGGCGCGCGCCATCAGCTCGAGCCGCTCGGGCGTGTAGGCGGCCGTGGGGCGGCCCATGACATGGAACGACAGGCGCAGGTCGCGCGCGAGGATGGCGCGGGCGAGGTCGGCCATGTCCTCGGCGTCGACGTACTGGTCGGCGAAGTAGAAGTGCGAGGCGCCCCAGCGCGCCTGCAGGTCGCCCAGGTGATCGGCGAGGCGGTCGGCGGCCTGGCGGCGGTAGCCGCTGTAGGAATGGTTGTGCGCGCAGAAGCGGCAGCGCCGCCACTTGCAGCCGCGCGAGTACACCACCGGCAGCACCGGCGTCGGGTTGTCGTAGCGGCGCGGATCCAGTTCGGCGAAGTCCGGCAGGCTGAGCGCGGCGGCGGCCAGGGTGTCCGGTTTGCGGTTGCTGACGACCTCGCCGTCACGACGGTACACGAGGCCCGGGATCGCCGCCGGCGCCAGTCCGCGCAGCAGACCCGCCAGACCCGGTTCGCCTTCGCCGCAGAAGACCGCGTCCAGGAACGGGCAGGCGCGCAGCAGCTCGCCGGCGTCGAGGGCCGACGCCGTAGCGCCGCCCAGCACGATGGCCGGCCTGGAGCCACGGTACACCTCGCCGTCGAGGTGCTTGGCCAGGGCCAGGCTGAACAGCACCTGCTCGGGGTACATCACCGAGAACCCGATCCAGTCCGGCTGTTCCTGGACGACCAGGCCGGCGGCGTGCGCCAGGGCCGCCCTCAGCTCGATGTCCAGCTCGTCGCGCTCGAGGTAGCGGCGGCTCTGCTCGACCAGCCGCCGCAGGCCGGCCGCACCGCGTTGCCAGGTCGGGCGGTGGGCGGCGTGGGCGGCGAGGTCGTAGAAATCGCCCGACAGGCCCCGCATGAAGTCGCGGCAGGCGGCGAGGTCGGCATCGCCAGCGGCTTGCCGCTCCCACAGCGCGAGGTTCAGGTCCAGGGGAACCAGCTCGCAGCCGGGCGCCCGGGCGCGGACGTGGGCCACGAGCGTGGCCAGGCCGAGCGGCACGTACGTGGGGCTGGCGTGGGGGGCGAAGACCAGGACGCCGCGCATACCTGACCGATGGTGACGGGGTGCGGGGCGTCGTGAACGTCGACCTCGGGTCTCGGACCTGGGACGCCCGCCAGGTGGGGGCGTAATCTAGCCGGCCGACACCCGCGCGGCAAGGTGGCTAGAGTTGCCTGCAGAACCGTTCCCAGCGGGGTCGCCACCCGTGGTCGCGGTCCAGGCTCACGACCACGGAACCCACGCGACCCTCGAGCCGCGACGTCGGCACGAAGCCGAACACGCGCCCATCGGCGCTGTTGTCGCGGTTGTCGCCCAGCAGCAGCACATGGCCGTCGGGCACGGTCACCGGACCCCAGTCGCGCAGCAGCGGGCGGCCGTCGGTGGCCATCATGGCGTGCGGCTCGGCGCCCGGCAGGTGTTCCAGGAGCCAGGACACGTCGCCCGGCGCCTCGAGCCGCAGGGGCCGCTGCGGCGCCTGGTTCGCCGTGTACCCGACCGGCCGGCCGTCGATGATCAGGCGACCGGCCCGCATCGCCACGGTGTCGCCGCCGATCGCCACCACGCGCTTGACCATCCGCGTGCCATCGGCAGGCGACGGGAAGGTGACCACGTCGCCGCGCTGCGGCTCGGCCCACGACGTCACCTGCACCCGCGTGAACGGCACCTTGAGCCCGTAGGCCAGCTTGTTGACGCCGATGCGGTCGCCCACCAGCAGCGTGGGTTGCATGGACGACGACGGGATGTCGTACCAGTCGGCGAGCGAGGAGCGGAAGGTCATCAGGACGCCCACCATGATGAGCGTGGGCAGCCAGTTGCGCAGGTGACGGCGGATGGTGGTGAGCAAAGGGGGCCTCCCGGGTGAAACGCGCGTATCCAGTTGATACGCCGTCAGGACTCATCTGGTTCCAGCCGTCGCCGCGGTGCCGGCTTGCCACACCGTGTCCGGCTGACCAGTGTTGCCGTTCGGTCGCCCACTCCGGAGGT
>CAZVWL010000041.1:0-16819 GCA_964630845.1 uncultured Fibrobacteraceae bacterium | reverse complement strand
GGCACGCGAGCCAGAAGAGCGTCGTGCTCGACCACCGGGTCGACCCCTCGGCGCGCATGCGCGTGATGGTCGACCCGCAGCGCCTGCGCCAGGTCCTGATCAACCTGCTCGGCAACGCGATCAAGTTCACCGAGGACGGCCGGGTGGAGGTCCAGGTGGACCGGCGGGGCGACCTCTACGTGCTCTCGATCCACGACACCGGCATCGGCATCCCCGCCGACAAGCTGCCGCAACTCGGCGAGAAGTTCACGCAGGCGGACGCGTCGCACACCCGTCGCTACGGCGGCTCGGGCCTGGGCCTGGCGATCTGCCGCCACCTCGTGCGCATGATGGGCGGCGAGCTGGCCATCACCAGCGAGGTGGGCCGCGGCACGACGGTCACCGTCGCCTTGCCGCTCGAGGGCGAACCGCTGCCGGCCGATCACGACACCGCGCCGGCCGTCGCTCGTCCCGCCCAGGCGCCGCTTCCGGCCGACCTGCAGCCGGCCTCGGTCCTGCTGGTCGAGGACAACGTGATCAACCAGAAGGTCGCCGCCGCGCTGTTGCGTGCGCTGAGCTGCACGGTGACGCTCGCCGACAACGGCGAGCGCGCGGTCGACGCGTTGGCTCGCCAGTCCTACGACCTCGTGCTGATGGATTGCCAGATGCCCGTGATGGACGGCCTGGAGGCCACGCGCCGCATCCGCGCGCTGCCGGGCGACGCCGCCCGCGTGCCCATCGTCGCCATGACCGCCAACGTGCTGCAGAAGCACCGCGAAGAATGCCTGGCCGCCGGCATGGACGACTTCGTCAGCAAGCCGGTCAACAAACGCACGTTGCAGCAGATCCTGGCCCGCTGGGCCCGTCACGACGCCCTGGTCTAGCCCGCCCGACGCTTGCCGCGCAGCTTCTCACGCAGCCGATCGGCCGGCAGCGTGTTGATGATCTGACGGCAATCCAGCCCCATCGACCGCGCGATCTCCACGCCCTGCCGGTAGTCGACCAGCCGCGCCGCGCGCCGCGCGTTCGGGTTGATCGACATCAGCACCCCCAGCTCGGCCGCCAGGCGGCAGTGCGTCGGGTCGAGGTCGTTGCAGGAGGGGTTGGCGTCCAGCTCCACCACCGTGCCGGCCTCGGCCGCGGCCTTCAGCACGCGCATCATGTCCAGCGGCACCGGCGGCCGGGTGAGCATGTAGCCGCCGAACGGCCGGCTGACGATGTCCACCTCGGGATTGCGGACGACGCGCAGCGCCGCCTCGGTGTAGCTGTCCTTGGTGTGGCCGTCGGGGTCGGGCAGCGAGACGAGCAGGAAATCGAGGTGGTCGGTGATGCCTTCGGGCACGACCAGCCCGCCGTCGGCCTCGGCGTAGACCTCCAGCCCGTGCAGGAGGTCGAAGTCGGGAAACTCGCGGCGCAGGTCGGCGATCTCGGCCCGCTGGGCCGCCTCGCCGGCGTGGTCGAGCCCGTCCGGGTGGCGGTCCGTGCGCAGATGGTCGCTGACGCCGAGGTATTCCAGGCCCAGTTCGCGCGCGGTCTCCACCATGCGGCGCAGCGAATGCGCGCCGTCGGCATATCCGGTGTGGGAGTGGAGCAGGCCGCGAATATCGCAGGGTCGCACCAGGTCGCGGCTGGGTTCGTGATCGCCGGTCAAGGGCTCGGTCCTCGCGTCAGGGGTTGCACCACGCGCCCGCAAACGACGCGTGGTGCAATATCAAAGACGAGGATCGCGAGGGCCGCAACGTCAATAGGCGCCCCAGGGCTGCTTGCCGGGCAGCCAGTAGCTCGGCAGCAGCACGCGGAGCATGCGCGCGAACCCCCTCGACCGCTCCAGCCGCTCGGCCGACATCGCCGCCTCGGCCTGCAGATGCGGGTCGAAGAGCGCCGCGAACGCGTCGCGCGCCGCTTCCCGGCGGGCTGCTTCGTTCGCGAACTGGGTGCGGATCACGGCCAGTTCACCGTGGTCGAGGAAGTAGCCGCCGCAGCTCGGACAGTGGTCAACCTCCACCTCGCGCTTGACGCTGAAGTGGTGCCGCATCATGACGACGCCGGTGCACACGGGACATTCGCGGCGCGCGGCGTGGTCGACCCGGATCTGCGGATCGCGGGGCACGTCGAGCAGGCCCTCGTCCGCCGACTCGTGGGCCTCGTCGACCCGCTGCAGCTCGAACGCGTCGAACCACACGCCGCCACACCCCCCGCGGCAGACGTCGACGGTGATGCCGCCCACCTCGTGGGCGCTGAGGGCGTGTCCGCAGGCAGGACAGTTCACGGGTTTCCTCCCGGGCGAAGGACAGGTCCAGGCGCGGCGC
Organism: uncultured Fibrobacteraceae bacterium; assembly: GCA_964630845.1. Lineage (GTDB taxonomy): Bacteria > Krumholzibacteriota > Krumholzibacteriia > LZORAL124-64-63 > LZORAL124-64-63 > Glo-17. Next base: position 14,531 of record CAZVWL010000041.1, on the reverse strand, counting down.
GCCGGCTGGATGCGGTGCGCCTGCCCGGGTTTGATCGGCCGGAAGGCGGGAATCTTGAGGGGGAGGTGCGCCGGCGCACCGGCGCGCGGAGCCCTACCCGCCAGGTGCGCCGGCGCACCGACCGCCTACAGGGTGATCACCTTCGTGGACTCCCACATCGCCGCCTGGATCTGCTTCATGTTGCCGGCGACCCCGACGCGCAAGCTCGCCATGAGCCCGTAGAACTCGAGGCACGTCGTGCAGACGGTCAGCGACACGCCGCGGTCGGCCAGCGAGCTGAGCGTCTCGAGCACCGGCGACCCCTCGCAGGCCAGCGTCACGCCCTCGGCGTAGAAGCAGATGTGGTCCGGCAGGCGATCCTCGAGGTCGAGCAGGTCGAGGAAGGTGGCGGCCAGCCTGTGGGCGAGGGCCGGGTCGGCGTGGCCCATGCCGTTGCGGGTGACGAGGATGGTGGTGGGCATCGGGGGCTCCGATCAGGGGGTTCGCCGGCGGCGCGCCGGCAACCGACGGTCGCCACGGCCGTCAGTGGTAGTCGGTGATTTCGACCTCGTAGGCATCGTCGTTCTCCCAGTGGAAGCAGATCCGGAACTGCTGGTTGATCCGGTCAATAAAGAGGAAACTTCCCCACCACCCCATCCAGCCCCCCGTTGCGCAACCCCCGCTTCCACGCCGGCCGCAGCCCGATCAGCTTCAGCAGCTCCCGCTTGCCGAAATACACGTACGCCTCGCAGCCCGCGCAGCGGAACTTGAGCCAGTCGCCCAGCTCCTTGTAGAACGAGCCGAGGTTCTCGTCGCGCCCCATGCGCAGCCCGTACGGCGGGTTGACCACGATGACCGTGTCGCGCAGTCCTTCCACCTCGCGGAAATCGCGGCGCGTGACCGCTACCTGCTGGCCGCCGGGCAGCCGGTCGAGGTTGGCGCGCGCGGCCGACACCGCCTTGGGGTCGATGTCGCCGCCGGTGATCAGGCCCGCCGGCAGCGGGCGGCGGCGGCTGTCCAGGCCCTTCTTGACCTGCTTCCAGGCCACGATGTCGAAATCGGGCAACTGCATGAAGCCGAAGCGGCGGCGCAGGGTGCTGGCCGGCGTGCCGGTGGCGCGCAGCAGGGCCTCGGCGAGCAGGGTGCCGGAGCCGCACATCGGGTCGTGCAGCGGGCGCTCGCCGTTCCAGTCGGCCATAGCCAGGATGGCCGCCGCGACCGTCTCCTGCATGGGCGCCGCCACGGTCTGCTTGCGGTAGCCGCGTTTGTGCAGCGAGCCGCCGGCGAGGTCGACCCCCAGGGTGACCTGATCGTGGGCGGCGTGCAGGCTGATCCAGAGGTCGGGATCCTCGGTGTCGATGTCCGGGCGCGAGCCGGTGTCCTCGCGCAGGCGGTCGCACACGGCGTCCTTGACGCGCAGCGCGGCGAAGCGGCTGTCCTGCAGCTTCGATTGCGAGACGTTGGCGAACACGGCGAACGTCTGACCCGGCCGCAAGAACTCGCGCCAGTCGATCTCGCGCGTGCGGCGGTAGAGGTAGTCGGGCGTGTGGCAGCGGAACTGGGCCAGCGGCGCGATCACCCGCTGCACCAGCGGCGAGGCGTAGACCACGCCGTAGAGGGCGTGCGGGTCGGCGCGGAAGAACACGCCGCGCACGGCGGGTTCGATGTCGCGCGCGCCCAGCTGCGCAAGTTCGACGGCGGCGGCGTCCTCGACGCCGCCGCCCACCTGCGCGAAGTATCGCGGGTCTTCCTGGTAGCGGTGCATGACCGCCTTCAGCCGAGCAGCGTGAGCGCCGCGTCGTAGTTCGGTTCCTGGGCGATCTCGGGCACCAGTTCGGTGTACATCACGTTGCCGGTCTCGTCGAGCAGGATCACCGCGCGCGCGTGCAGACCGGCCAGCGGCCCGTCCACGATGCGCAGGCCGTACGTCTTGCCGAACGCGCCGTCGCGGAAGTCGGAGCCGGTCTTGACGTTGGCCAGCCCTTCGGTGGTGCAGAAGCGGCCCGCCGCGAACGGCAGATCCATCGACACGCACAGCACCGTGACGTTCGGGCGCTGGCTCGCCGCCTCGTTGAAGCGGCGCACGCTGGCGGCGCAGACGCTGGTGTCGATGCTCGGGAAGACGTTCAGCACGACCTTCTTGCCGCGCAGGTCCGAGAGCTTGATCTCGGCGAGGTCGCTACCCACGAGTGTGGCGTCGGGCGCCGGCTTGCCGGCCGCCGGAAGGTTGCCAACGGTGTTGAAGGGGTTGCCCTTGAGCGTGATCTTGGCCATGCCTGTCGGTCCTTTCTTGGTGATGTTCAGTCGGCCGCCCGCAGCTGCGGGAAGCGCTGGTCGAGCACCTTGTTCCACTCGGCGACGCGCGCGGCCTGCGCGGTGAGCATGGCCGACCAGTCGCCCTCGATGGTGATCTTGCTGATCGTGTCGCCCGCCTCGATCGCGTTGACGGTCGCCTGGTCGTCCTTGCCCTTGACGCGGCCGAACACCGTGTGGCGATCGTCGAGCCAGTCGGTCGGCACGTGGGTGATGAAGAACTGGCTGCCGTTGGTCCCGGGGCCGGCGTTGGCCATGCTCAGCACGCCGGGCCCGTCGTGGCGCAGGCCGTCGTCGAACTCGTCCTCGAAACGGTAGCCCGGGCCACCGCGTCCGTCGCCCTGCGGGCAGCCGCCCTGGATCATGAAATCGGCGATCACCCGGTGGAACGCCAGGCCGTCGTAGAAGCCACGGCGCGCGAGGTTCACGAAGCTGGCGACGGTCACGGGCGCTCGGTCGGCGAACAGGTCGAGGTTGATCGGACCCTTGCTGGTCTCGATGCGGGCGGTCACGGACATGGGGCTCTCTCCTTCGGGCTGGAAACACCCGCGCAGTCTAGCCCGAGGTCGGCCGATGCGCTACCATGCGCGCGGTCGACATCCCCCTTTCCGGAGGCCAAGCCATGTCCCGCGCGACCGTCAACCGCATCGTCGTCCTCGTGCTCGTGGCCGCGATCTCCTTGCTGTTCTACCGGATGATCAAGGGCTTCTTGCTCGCGCTCCTGATGGCGGCGATCCTCGCCGGCCTCATGCGCCCGGTGTACAACCGGCTGGTGCGGCTGCTGCGGGGCCGACGCCCGGCGGCGGCGGTGATCACCGAGTTGCTGCTCGTGCTGCTGATCCTGCTGCCGCTCGGCGGCCTGGCCGGCCTGGTGACCACGCAGGCGCTGCGCGTCGCCGGCGGCGTGGGACCCTGGATCAGCACCAACCTCGCCCAACCCGACGCTCTCTCGCAGCGCCTCGAAGCATTGCCCTTCTACGACCGCGTCGAACCGTTCCGCGGCGAGATCCTGCTGCGCGCCGGCGACCTCGCCCGCGGCCTCAGCACCTGGCTGGTCAACGCCCTGAGCGACGCCACGGTGGGCACGGTCCACTTCCTGTTCCTGTTCTTCGTGATGCTCTACGCCCTCTTCTTCTTCCTCCTGCACGGCCGGCAGGTGCTGGACCGCATCCTCTACTACCTGCCCCTGGAGGACCACGCCGAGCAACGCATGCTCGTCAGGTTCCTGTCGGTGACCCGCGCCACCCTGAAAGGCACCGGCCTGATCGGCCTTTTGCAGGGCGGCCTGGGCGCCGCCGCGTTCGCCGTGGCCGGCATCCAGGGCTGGGCCTTCTGGGGCGCGGTGATGGTGGTGCTCTCGGTGATCCCCGGGCTGGGCACGGGCCTGGTGTGGGTGCCGGCGGTCATCTGGCTGGCCATGGGCGGCCACTGGGGCTGGGCCATCGGGCTGACCGTGTTCTTCGTCCTGGTTGTCGGCATGGTGGATAACGTGGTGCGACCCCGCGTGGTGGGGCGCGACACCCAGATGCCCGAGCTGTTGATCTTCCTGAGCACCCTCGGCGGGCTGGCGGTCTTCGGCGCCCTGGGCATCGTGATCGGACCGATCGTCGGGGCGCTGTTCGTGACGGTGTGGGAGATCTACGGGGAGGTGTTCCGGCAGTGGTTGCCGGCGGTCGAGAAACGAGAGTAGCGGCCTGTATTCAGTATTCACGAGGGCGGCGAGGGGGTCGGCCGGGCGATGAATAAGAGATTTCAACACGTGCGCCGGCGCACGAGGGGCCTTCGAGGAGGCCGCATCCGCAGGGCAAACAGGTCCGAACAGGACCAGTACCAGGTTGGCTGAGATGCGCAAGAACTACGATTTCTCTCAGGGCAAGAAGAATCCCTGCGCGGGCCGACTCAAGAGGCAGGTCACGATCCTAGCGCCTTGCGCCAGAATCGCGCCTGTCATAAGCCTATGACATCTTGTCCAAGCCTCGCATACAGTATACAGACCCTCCCCCCAAGAGTTGTTACGCCCGAGCCTCAAGGCCCTGAAGACTCGTGGCGCCAGGCCATCGCTCTCCGCGGTGCGCCGGCGCACCTGCCCCTGACCGCGCCCATCGACAACAGGCGACGAAGACGCTCGATCCAGGAAGTGATCACAAGTTTCGCGGAACACTGTGACCGCCGGCCGTAAAATTGACGACCACGCCACTCGTGTTTACCCTGCAACGAGTCAACGAAGCCCCCCACCCCCCTCACCAAGGAGCCTTGTCCATGCCCACCAAGCAGACCATCGCCGTCGTCGGCGCCACCGGCTCGCAGGGTGGCGGCCTGGTGCGCGCGATCCTGGCCGACCCCGCCGGCCGCTTCGCCGCCCGCGCCTTGACCCGGGACCCCAAGAGCGCCAAGGCGCAGGCGCTGGCGAAGCTGGGCGCCGAGGTCGTCGCGGCCGACGTCGACGACGAGGACAGCCTCGCGCGCGCGTTCGAGGGCGCGTACGGGGTCTTCTGCGTGACCTTCTTCTGGGATCACTTCTCGCCCGAGCAGGAGATGGCCCAGGCCCGCAACATGGCCCGGGCGGCGCGCCGGGCGGGTGTGCGGCACGCCATCTGGTCGACGCTGGAGGACTCGCGGCTGTTCATCCCGGTGGACGACGACCGCATGCCGACCCTGATGGGCAAGTACAAGGTGCCGCACTTCGACGCCAAGGCGGACGCCGATCGTTTCTTCACCGAGTCGGGCGTGCCGACCACGTTCCTGCTGACCTCGTTCTACTGGGACAACCTGATCAATTTCGGCATGGCGCCGAAGCCGGGCGAGGACGGCCGCCTCTCCTTCGTGCTGCCCATGGGCGAGGCCAAGCTGCCGGGCATCGCCGCCGAGGACATCGGGCGGTGCGCGCTGGGCATCTTCCGGCGGGATGGCGAGTACCAGGGCCGGCGGCTGGGGGTGGCGGGCGAGCACCTTACGGGAGCCGAGATGGCGGCCAAGCTAAGCGAGGCGCTCGGCAAGCCGGTCGTGCACGCGCCAGTCGGGCCGGAGCAGTTCCGCGGCTTCGGGTTCCCGGGCGCCGAGGATCTCGGCAACATGTTCCAGTTCAACCGCGATTGCGCCGACGCGTTCTGCGCGGCCCGCGACGTGACCGTGGCGAGGTCGTTGAACCCCGGGTTGCAGACCTTCGCGCAGTGGCTCGCGGCCAACAAGGACCGGCTGCCGATCGGCTAGACGCTCTGCTGCTCCTGGACGGCCATGCGCAGCTGGGGCAGCAGGGTGATGTCGACCACGCGCTTGTGGCCGCTGCGCACGAGGCGGATCTCCTCGGCGCAGCGGCGCAGGCCGGCCAAGAGGACCGTCACCTGGAAGCCCTGGTGGCTGTAGCCGAAGTTGCGCAGGTTCTGCATGGCGGCGATGAACCGCGGTTCGGCTGCTTCGGGGCGGGAACCGAGCAAGGACTGGAAACCCTCGCAGGCCTCGCTGAGGCCCATCCAGAACACCTCGTCGCGACCTTCGGCCGTCAGCAGGCCTTCGGCGGCCCACTTGCCGGCCTGGCCGAACTCGCGGCGGTTGAAGGCGTTGATCAGGTTCGCCAGGATCCGTTCCTGCATGGGGTTCCTTTCAGTCCTCCGCGGCGCTCTCGCCTTCCTCGTCGTCGTCGGCGCCGCCGAGATCGTGGAATCGCTGGATCTCCGATTCGAAGCCCAGCTTGCTGTGATCCTCGATGCGGTCCACGTAGAGGACCCCTTCGAGGTGGTCGTATTCGTGCTGCATGACGATGGCCGGGAAGCCCTCGAGCTCGAAGTCCACGGGCTTGGCCCGCTCGTCGAGCGCGCGCACCCGGATGTGGGCCGGCCGCTCCACATAGCCGCGCAGGCCCGGGATGCTGAGGCAGCCCTCGTACATGCCCTCGCGCCGTTCGGGGTCCAGCACGGTGATCTCCGGGTTGATCAGCACGCGCAGGCGGGGGCGATCGTTCTCGTCCAGGTCGCCGCCGGCGATCAGCAGGCGCACGGGCGTGTAGACCTGGGGCGCGGCCAGGCCGACGCCGTTGTACTCGAACATCGTCTCGACCATGTCGCGGATCAGCCGCTGGACCTCCGCGCCGGTGATCTTGGCGGGGTCGATCGGCTTGCATTTCTCGCGCAACACGGGGTGGCCCATGCGGGCAACCTTGAGGATCGCCATCGGTCAGCCTCCTATGGTGGGACGCCGCGCCCATGACCCGGGCCGGCAGGCCTCACCATAATCCATTTCGAGCCCGAAGCAAAAAACGGCCCACCTCGCCAAACGCCCCCGGACGGCTGCGCAACGCCCTCGGCGGCCCGGCAACGGGGAATTTCCTGCCGCCTGCAGCCTACGTTTTGACACCGCGTTAACAGCCCGTTAACATGGCCTCGCCCAATCGATGCCCCCCCTCCGCTTGCGGGAGTTCGATGGACACGGATCGTCAAGGCGCCGAGGCACGCGGGCGCCGGCTAGCCCTGAGCCCCGCCGCGATCCTGCGCTTGGTGCAGGTCGCGGTCCTGCTTTACCTCTTCCTGACCGCCATCAGCCTGCTCGGCGGCGCCTTCAAGCTCTTCGGCAGCCGCTTCTCCGAGGCCCTGATCACCGGCACCAGCAACCCGGTCATGGGCCTGATGATCGGCCTGTTGGCGACCTCGCTGATCCAGAGCAGCAGTTCGACGTCGAGCATCGTCGTCGGCCTGGTGGCGGCCGGCGCGCTCACGGTGCGCGGCGCCATCCCCATCATCATGGGCGCCAACATGGGCACCACCGTGACCAACACGATGGTCGCCATGACGAGCATCAACCGGCGCGGGGAGTTCGTGCGCGCGTTCGCGGGCGCCACCATGCACGACTTCTTCAACCTGCTGACGATCCTGATCCTGTTCCCGCTCGAGCAGGCCACGCGTTTCCTGGAGCGGTCGGCGATCTGGCTGACCGATCACCTGGTGGGCGCGCAGGGCCTAGAGTTCACCAGCCCGGTGAAGGTGATCGTGCAGCCGGCAGAGAAGCTGATCACCCGCATCCTGACCGACCTCTTGCAGTTGCCGCCGTGGGCGGCCGGGGTCGTCCTCTTGGTGATCGCCCTCGGGCTCATCTTCATCTCGCTGTCCGGGCTGACGCGCACCCTCAAGAGCGTCGTGCTGGAACGGGCGGAAGGCAAGATCGCCGCCTGGGTGCAGGACGGCGGCCTGCTGGCGATGGCGATCGGGTTGATCCTGACCGTCTCGGTGCAGAGCAGCTCGATCACCACCAGCCTGATGATCCCCCTGATCGGCGCCGGCATCGTGCCGCTGTCCGGGGCCTTCGCCGTCACGCTCGGAGCCAACCTCGGCACCACGATCACCGCGTTGCTGGCGTCGCTTGCCGGCAACGTCGCCGCCGTCACCGTGGCGGTCGTGCACGTGCTGTTCAACACGGTGGGAATCCTGGTCATCTACCCGATCCCGGCGATCCGCCGCATCCCGATCAACCTGGCGCGCGGGCTGGCGCATCGCACCGTGCAGCACCGGATCTACGCGGTGCTCTACATGGTGGGCGTGTTCTTCGTGCTGCCGTTGATCTTCCTGCTCCTGGATCGCTGGCTCGGTTAACGCGAAACGGAGGCCGCGATGGGCTTCAAATCGATCATGGCGCTCTTCCGCGAGGACGACTGGACCAGCAGCCTGTTCAAGATGCTGGACGAGATGCTCACCCTGTCGGGCGGCATGTTCGCCTACACGATGGGCGTGCTGGTGCGCGGGCAGCCGGACCAGGACCCCAGCGGCAAGGTGTGGACGCCGGACAAGGAGATCAACGCGCTCATGCGGCAGATCCGCCGGCGCGTGGTCTCGCGCCTGAGCCTGGGCAGCCACCGCGGCGAGGTGCCCACCGCGCTGATCTTCATGAACGCGGTGAAGGACGCCGAACGCATCGGCGACTACGTCAAGAACATCTACGACGTGCACGAGCTGATGCCGCCGCAAGAGGAGCGTGGTTTCTACCCCGAGTGGCTCGAGGAACGCACGCGGCGCATCGAGGATCTGTTCGCGCGCACGCGCCAGGCGTTCGCCGCCAGCGACGACGAGCTGGCCGCGCGCGTGATCGCCGACACCCGGGCCCTCGGCCGCGAGTGCGAGGCCGCGATCGTCCAGATCACCGAGAGCGACCTGAAGACGCGCGACGCGGTCTGCCTGGCGCTGGTGCTGCGGTTCTTCAAACGCATCGCGGCGCATCAGAGCAACATCGCGACCACGGTGGTGATGCCGGTCGACCTGCTCGACTTCCACGACGAGCCGCCGCGCTAGCTCACCAGGCCGTCAAGCACGCCTCCACGCGGTCCATCACCGCCGCCTGCGTGAACGACGCCGCCACGCGCGCGCGGCCGGCCTCGCCCAGACGACGGCGCAGGGCGTGGTCGTCGAGCAGGCGCGCGACGTCGGCGGTGAAGGCGGCGAGGTCGTCGATGTTGTGCAAGAGGCCGGTCTCGCCGTGCACGACCAGCTCGCCGATGCCGTCGGCGCGGCTGGCGGCCACCGCGCGGCCCAGGGCCATGGCCTCGAGCAACGTGTTGGGGACCCCCTCGCGACGGCTGGGCAGCACCACGACGTCGGCCGCGGCGAGCACCGCCGAGCTGTCGGGTCGGAAGCCGAGGAACCGCACGCGACCGTCCTGGAGCAGACCCCGCCGCCCGGCCTGTTCGGTGAGCGAGGCCAGCCCGTCGCCGTCGCCGGCCAGCAACCAGACCGCGTCCGGGAAGCGGTCGGCCAGCGAGGCGGCGGCGTCCAGCACATGCTGCTGACCCTTGCGCCAGCCGACCTCGCCGACGCAAGCCACCACCGGCCGATCGGCCTTAAGGCCCAGCTCGGCGCGGAGGTCGCAAGGCGTGGCCAGGGCGGCGGGGTCGACCCCGTTGGGGATCACCCACAGGCGGTCGCGGTCGAACCAGGGCGCGCCGCCGAGCACGGGGGCGGCGAGCGCTTCGCAGTTGATGATCAGGCGGTCCACCCAGCGCGTGTAGACGAACCGGTAGTGCCAGGTGTCCTTGACCGGGTCGGGCGAGCCGCGTCGGGCCACCAGGCGCACGCGGCGGCCGGCCATCCGGGCGGCCAGGCGCGTCTGGCGGATCTCCTTGTCGAGGTTGGCGCAGATCACGGTGGCCCCGGTGGCCACGAGGGCACGGGCCACGCCGAGCAGGGAATGCGGCGCCAGCCAGCCGCCGAGGCGCACCTCGTGCACGGGCAAGTCGGCGGCGCGGCCTCGCGCGGCAAGCTCACTGTGCGGTTGCACGATGAGCGCCGCGCGATGGCCACGCTCGCGCATCGACCGGGCGGCCTCCAGAAGCCACTTCTCGCCGCCGCCCCAGCCGCGCAGCGACGAGACGAAGACCAGCGAATGTGGCTGCCGGCGACGCGCCGCCATGGCCCGCGACCGCGTCAGCGCGGGATCGCGATCAGGATGCGCGCCGGTGCCGGCTGGTGCCGGTACACCCGCAAGAGGACCGGCTTGCCCGGCTCGGTCTTGACCGCCTCGCGGTAGTCGCGCAGCGTACGCACCTCGCGGCGGTTCACCTCGAGGATCACGTCGCCCTGCGTCAGGCCCTCGCGCGCGGCGCGGCTGCGCTGATCGACGTCGACCACGACGAGGCCCTGGACATCCTCGGGAATGCCGGCGCGCGATCGCGCCTGGTCGTTCAGCACCCGCACGGTGACGCCTTCGAGGCCGTCGTCGGCGGTGGGCGCGCTGCCGCGGCGGCCGGCGACCTGGTCCTGCTCCGGCAACTGCGCGAGCTTCACCTTGCTCGTGACGTTCTTGCCGCCGCGCCAGATGGTCAGTTCCACCTCGCGACCGACCGGCAGCAGCGAGACCGTGTTGCGCAGCTGCGCCACGGTGTCCACCGGGCGGCCCTCGACGGCCAGGATGATGTCCTCTTCCTTGAGGCCGGCCTTCTCGGCGGGCGCGTCCTTGGTGACGCCGGCCACCAGCACGCCCTGCGGGCGCGGCAAGCCGTAGAGGTCGGCGTGGGTCTGGTTGACCGGCTGCACGTTGACGCCGAGCCAGGCGCGGGTCACCGCGCCGTCGGCCTTCAGCTCGTCGATGATGCGCTGGGCCATGTTGGCGGGGATGGCGAACCCGATGCCCTGCGAACCGCCGCTGCGGCTGAGGATGGCCGAGTTGATGCCGACCACCTCGCCGTGCATGTTCACCAGCGCGCCGCCGCTGTTGCCGGGATTGATCGAGGCGTCGGTCTGGATGTGGTCCTCGTAGTCCATCAGGCCGATGGTGCGGCCCTTGGCCGACACGATGCCCATGGTCACGGTCTGGCCCACGCCGAACGGGTTGCCGACGGCCATCACGCGCTCGCCCACGCGCAGCTTGTCGCTGTCGCCGAAGCCGAGGAAGGCCAGCGGGCGGTTGACCTTGATCTTCAACAGCGCGATGTCGGTCTGCGGGTCGGTGCCGACGACCTCGGCCTCGACCGTTTCGCGATCGTTGAACGTCACGCGGATCGACTCCGCGTTCTCCACCACGTGGTTGTTGGTCACGATGTAGCCATCGGCGGAGATCACCACGCCGGAGCCGAGGCTGCGCTCGAGGCGCTGGCGCTGGTTGTCGCCGCCTTCGGGGGCGTCGAAGAAGCGCCGGAAGAAGGGGTCGTCCATGAAGGGGTGGGCGCGGCGCTCCACCAGCTTGTCGGTGTTCAGGTTGACCACCGCGGGCATGACCCGCTCGGCCACGTCGACGGGGTCGAGGGCCGCCTGGGCGGCCGGGGCGGCGGCGTTGGCCGCCAGGCAGAGGAGCGCGCCGGCGATCAGGCCGCGCGCGAGGTCGGACTTGCGCATCGTGTCCTCCAGATCCTGGGTGTTTCTATGCGTGCCTCGCATCCCGGATTGAACCCCGGAGGCGCGGAAAAGGTTTCCGGCCGGGCGCACGCGACCGCACCGCTCAATCGCCGTCCTTGCCGATCGCCTCCACGGGGCAATCTTCCATGGCGTCGCGGCAGAGCTGCAGCTCCTCGGGAGTCGCGGGCTGCTTCTTGACGTAGGAAAAGCCCTCGTCGTCGTTGCGGTCGAAGTTGTCGGGCGCGGTCTGGCGGCAGAGGTCGCAGTCGATGCAGTTGGTGTCCACGTAGAAGGGGCCGGGCACGGTGCCGGGCACCTTGTCGTTCGGGTCGGCCATGGAGATGGTCCTCCTCGCCCTGGCAGCGGGCGGTGGCAAGTGATGGGAACCAGCGACGCGGGAGCATAACCAAACACCGACAAGATGGCCACGCCAGGTATGGTGCCTCGTGATCGTCAGGCTGGAGCGTCAACGCGCGATCTCCTGCAACCTTGGGCCCTTTATTCCCGTTGTCGCGGAGATGGCCTGGTTCACCACGTTCTCGGCGTGAAAACGAGTTCGGAGGCCCCCTTGCCGCAGTCCGTGACCATAACCGCCGGGGCCCGCTTCGCTTGCATCGCCACCGGGAGTCCTCTGCGGATCGCCATGATCGCCGGTATCGTTTGGGTCCTCTCATGGCCGGCGATGTCGGCGTCGACCGGCCCCGCCGCCGGCGAGCAAGCAATCAGCCTCATCGTACCGATCGACCACGATCAACCCGAAGCCGGGACCTGGACGCTGACCTACCTGCTGGCCGGACCTTTTGACGCTGGGCGCCCCACCGTGTTCGCCGTTGCCGACGGCCAGCAGTTCTTTCTCCGCCCCGGACGCATGGACCGGGTGGCGGCGCGGACGTGTCGCGGCCCCGTCAACCTGGTCGGCATCCCTGGACGGATCATCGCCGAGGAACTGATCGATCTGGTCACCAGCGACGACGGCGCCGTGGACTGGCCGTTGGTCGCGCGTGTGTTCGCGGCCCGTCAGTGGTGCGGCGACATCGACATGATCAGGCGCCACCTGCTTGGCGAAAATGCGCGTATCCTGATCGCGGGCACCTCCGGCGGCGGCTTGTTGGTACAGGAGTACCTTGCGCGATATGGCGAACACTGCGCCCGCGCCTTCATCGAAGCCGGTGTCAACCCCGTCCTCGCTTCGCGCCGCGGCCTGATCACGGACCGCTTCTGGGACGAACTGGGCGCCCTGGACCCGGCCCTTCCCCAACGCCTGCAAGCCGGGCTCGCCCAGATGACCGACCAGCGTGACCGCATCGCCACCGCGTTCTCGCGGCAGCACTACTTCCACGCCGCGACCGCGCTGGACAGCGCCAGGGTCGCTCTGGTGGAGGTGATCACCCGCGGCGACAGGGCCTCGCTCGACGAGGCCTGTCAGCGGTATCAGGTGGACGCCGTCCACGAACTTGCCGCCGGAGGGCAAGGCCTGGCCGTGGCCATGCGCATGTTCGAGTTCTATCAGCCGGTCCTACAAGCGGTTGACCTGGACGACGCCCGGTTCCATCCCACCCTGGAGATGGCGGCGGCTCTTGCTCGCCCGCTGTTCGAAGCACACAACGCCGGTCTGGTCCCGGCTCCCGACTTCCCGGTCGACCGGCTAGCCACCGTCACCGCCGAGGTCTTCCTGCTCGCCGGTCGTTGGGACCAGCCGGTGGACTGGCGCACCCAGCAAGACCTTGCCGGGCTCTTGCCACGCGCGTTGCTTTTCCTCGCGGACGACGACCATCTCTTCAAGGGACTGAAGGCCGCCGGCCTGGATGCCGATCTGCGCGAGGCTTTCCTATTGCATGGCCTGGGGAGTCCACAACTCGCAGCCGTCCTTGCGCGGGCCGAGGCGAATCGGTGGCGCCCCTGAGCCCTGAGCGCCCAACTCGATCGCGTCGACGACGATGGTCGCCGCCACGGCCGACAGCGGTGAAGCGAATCGGTCGGAGATCTTCGACGACCGGGTGGTGCGCATCCGTGTTTTCCGCCGATACTTGGCAAGTGAGCACCGGGCCGCGTAGGCAGGGGGCGATGATGCCTGCAAGCCGCCATGATCCGGTCCGGATTGCTGGCAAAGTGCACGCGCGGGACTGATTCTCACGCTCAACTGCGAATAAAGATATTCCTTATCGCGCCCCACGATGGCGTGTGATTCCTCGCCGGTCGTCGGCGGGCCCAGGGCACCCCCCTTGCAGTCCCTCCCGCAGACGCCGGACAATGCCGGCACCAGCAGCAGCCATCCGGCCAGGAGACGATGCCCATGTCAAGGATCACACGCGTCATCACCGTCCTCGGGGTTCTGGCTGTCTTGAGCCTCGTCGGCGCCCTGCCGGCCGCGGCCCAGACCAGCGTTCAGGTGACCGCTTCCTGGAACCCGCCGACCGAAGGGTCTCCGGTTCATCACTACGTCTTCCAGCTCTCGATCGACGGCGCCCCGTTCGCGACGGTCGGCACCGTCCAGGGCACCAGCTACCAGCTGGAGCTCGAGGTCGGCCGCACGTACATCGCCCGCGTGGCGGGCGTCGACGCGCAGGACCGCCAGGGTCCCTGGTCGCTGCCGTCGGACCCGTACTCGCCGGACGTCGGCCCTCCTGGGCAGCCCGGCAAGCCGATCATCCTGTAATCGCGGCGGCGCGGCATTCGGCGGGGTCGTCCTCAACGGGACGACCCCGCCACTTGTTCATAGCAGCGGCAGCTTGTAGCCCACGCGCACGAGCAGGGCGTGCCACCGGTAGGGCAGGGGGGCGCCGTCGGCGGCGAGCTGGCCGGTGGTGAAGCGGTTCACCTCGTAGCTGCAGACCAGTTCCCAATCGCTCAGCCGCACGCCGGCCTGCAGCGACCAGGCCAGGGTGTTGACGTGGGCGTCGTACGTCGTGCCGGGGCCCTCGAACTCCTCGCGGTACCGGTTGCGCAGCACGGCCACGCCGCCGCCGAGCAGGGGCTGCACGCGGCCGCCGCCGTTGTCCGGCAGCCAGTAGGCGTCCAGGCCGTAGCGCAGGGTGGTGGCCTGGATGGAGTACGGGTCGACGGCGAGGTCGTAGCCGTCGTGATCGCCGAACTCGATGTAGTTGAAGGCCGGTGAGAGCACGAAGCGTGCGGCGGGATAGAAACGTAGGCGCAGGCCGAGCAGGTAGCCGTGCTCGGCGCCCAGGCCGCGGTCGGTCCAGCCGTAGGAGGCGCCGAGGTCGCCCAGCGGGAGCGCCAGGCCGGCGTCGAGCAGGACTTCGCCCTGTTGCGGCGGCTGCGGTCCGGAGGGCTCGGACGCCCGGGCCGCGCCCTGGGAAGCGGCGATGCGGGGGTTGACGTCCTGCGCCGTTGCGGCGGTGGCGAGCGACAAGACAAGCAGCACGGCGGCAAGACGGAGCATGGCGCGGTCCTTTCGGGCGGTTGTGCGCCGGG
>CAZVWL010000040.1:0-16830 GCA_964630845.1 uncultured Fibrobacteraceae bacterium | reverse complement strand
CCCCCGCCGATCCGCCACCTCGTCATGGCGCCAGCCCAGGACATGCAGCGTCCCGTGCACGAGCAGCAACGCCCATTCGGTCGGCACGTCCCAGCCGCCCTCGCGGGCCCGCCGGGCCACGTAATCCGGCGCGAGCACGACCTCGCCGGCCACGACGCCGGCCACCGCTTCGCCTGGCGCGACCCACAGATCGCGGGCCGCGCCATGGCGCCCGCTTGCCAGCGCCGGCGCGCCCGGGCCCGCCTCTTCCAGGTAGCTGAACGAAAGCACGTCGGTCGGCCCCTCGCCGCCGTACCAGCGCTCGTTCAAGGACGTCATCTCGGCATCGTCGACCAGCACGAGGTTCAGCAGCCAATCGGGCAGGCCGAGCGAGGCGACCAGGGGCGCCAAGCGATCGGCCTCCAGCGCCATGGGAGCCGGCTGGCGGCGGCGATCGACGAGGTCGAGTTTCATGTCACGTCGCTCCTCGATTCCTTCTTGTCCTCGGCGCCGGTGCGTTGCCCGGGATACGCGATGCGCGCGTGGTGGATGCCGGTCAACAGCGGGATGAACGCCTCCCGCACCCGTGCCACGTCGCTGAGGGTGAGGTTCGACTCGTCGAGCTCGCCGCTGAGCATCCGCTTGTCGCAGATCTGCTTGGTGATCTCCTTGATGCGGCTGGGCGTCGGCTTGGCGAGCGACCGGGTCGCGGCCTCGACGGCGTCCGCGAGCATCAGCACCGCGGTCTC
Source organism: uncultured Fibrobacteraceae bacterium (assembly GCA_964630845.1). GTDB lineage: Bacteria > Krumholzibacteriota > Krumholzibacteriia > LZORAL124-64-63 > LZORAL124-64-63 > Glo-17. The sequence goes on along the minus strand of CAZVWL010000040.1, from coordinate 16,102 downwards.
GCGCCGCAGCGGCTTCGGGCCAGGGTATCGGAAGTCGTCGACCTTGACCGTCTCGTTGCCCTCTCCCTCGAGCGCCTTGTGGTAGAAGTACTCCATCACCTGGGTGCCATGGTGCTGCGGGATGAAGTCGATGACTTCCTGCGGCAGGCGCCAGCGGCGCGCCAGGTCGATGCCTTCGCGCACGTGCGAGGCGATGACCAGCGCGCTCATGCGCGGCGACAGCTCGTCGTGCTTGTTGCCGCCCTGGCCCGGCCGCTGGTTCTCCACGTAGTACTCCGGCTTGACCATCTTGCCGATGTCGTGGAAGAGGGCGCCGACACGCACCTGCAACGCGTTGGCCCCGATCGCCCGCGCCGCCTGCTCGGCGAGCTGCGCCACCACCTGGCTGTGGTGATACGTGCCTGGCACCGCCAGGGCCATGCGTTTGAGCAGCGGGTGGTTCAGGTCCGACAGCTCCAGCAGCGTGAGGTCCGACGAGATGCCCACCAGCGGCTCGATCAGCGGCAGCATGAACAGCGCGAAGGCGACCGAGACCGCCGGCGCCAGGCAGGCGACCAGCAACTCGCGACCGAGGCGCCCCGTCGACTCGTCCTCGGCCAGCCGCACGAGCACCAGCAACACGAGCGAGAACAGGGTCAGGAAGGTGATGATCTGGTAGAACTGGCTGCGCTTCTGGATGCGGCGCACGCCGACCACGGTCGCCAGACCCAGCAGGAGGATCGCCGTCAGGTGCAGCGGCGTGATGTCGGGCAGCACGGCCAGCAGGGCCACGAGCAGGAGGCTGGTGGCGAATCCCACGCGGTCCTTGAACAGCACGGTCGTCAGCAACGCGACCAGGGCCACGGGCACCGCGAACGGACCGAGCTGCGGGCTGCCGAGGGCAAAGGCCGCGCCGGCCAGGCCGAGCGACAGGAACAGCAGCAGCGCGACCAGCGTCCGCCAGGCTTGCAGCACCCGCGGGAAATAGATCCAGGCCAACCAGCCGAAGACACCCACGATCAGCGCGACCGTCAGCAGCCGCACCAGCAGGGTGACCGCGCGCTCCAGCACGCCCACGCGCTCGCCGCGCTTGCCGTGCAGGTGGGCGCGCAGCGCCTCGAAGTAGAGCACGTGCTGCTCGGTGATCCTCTCGCCGGCGCCGACGATCTTCTCGCCCTGGATGAACTCGTGAAAGGCCGGCACCTTCTGCCTGGCGAGGTCCTGACGGTTGCGGGTCTCGTCGGCGTCGTAGACGAGGTTCGGCGTCACGAATCTGCGCAGCAACGAGGCCGCCCACACCGCCTCGGCCGGCGGCAACCCGGCCCGGCGCAGCGATTCCGACAGAACCTCCACGAGCCGGCCCTGCGGCGTGATCGTCGGCAGCGAGCGAAGGCTCTCGGCGCGGTCGTCAACGACCAGCACCCGATTGAACTGGCCCGGCGGCAGCATGTCCGCCACGCCGCGCCCGACGACCTCGCCGAGCGCTTCTTCCATCGCCCCGAGCAGTTGCTCGGGCTGCGGGTGGGTGATCGCCCGTTCCAGCTCGCGATCGTCGACCAGCGCCGGAAACTGCACGGACACCAGCTGCCGCTTTTCGTCGAGCGTCAACCCGCGCAGCCCCTGGGCCTGGCGCAGCGCGTCGCCGAAAACCTGCAGCCGCGCCAGCGGCTCCGGCTGGAGCGTGGCGTCGACACGCCGCAGGACAGGGGGTTCCTCGAGCACCTTCTGGATCTGCCGCATCTCGACGTCCTGGGGCAACAGCGGCGCCGAGAACGCGACCGGCGCTCGCAGGTCGGCCTCGGCGATGCCGCCGACGCGCGGCAACTCGACCACGCCGAATCGTGGCAATGGCGGGAACAGGATCAGGTGCAGGACCGTCAGCACGACGCCGGCGGCAAGCGGCAGCCAGCCGGGCCGCGCCGCGGTCGCGGGCTGGGTCGAGAGGGCCGAGCGCGACGGTGTCCAACTATCCCGTCCGGGGCCGGACACGCGCCGCAGCAAGCGTTGGAACCATCGCAACATCTCAGGCCTCTTCGCCGGAGTCTGCCGGCGCCGCACCCGGTGCGGCGGCCTGGCGTTCGGCGTCCTGGAACGCGTCGACGATGCGCCGCACCAGCGGGTGGCGCTGCGTGTCGCGGCTGTCGAGGTCGACGAACACCACGCCTTCGGTCGCGGCGAGGATCTCGCGCACGTGCACCAGCCCCGAGCGCTCCCCGACGGCGAGGTCGATCTGCGTCACGTCGCCCGTGATCACGGCCTTGGCCTGATGCCCCAGGCGGGTCAGGAACATCTTCATCTGGCCCACCGTCGTGTTCTGGGCCTCATCGAGGATCACGAACGCGTTGTTCAGCGTGCGGCCCCGCATGTACGCCAGCGGCGAGGCTTCGATCACCCCCGACTCCATGTACTTGCCGATGCGCGATGGTCCGATCAGGTCCGACAGCGCGTCGTAGAGCGGCCGCAGGTAGGGGTTGATCTTCTGCTGCAGGTCGCCCGGCAGGTAGCCGAGCTGCTCGCCCGCCTCCACCGCCGGCCGCACCAGGATGATGCGGTCCACGAGGTTGCGCTTGAGGTAATCCATCGCCAGCACCACCGCGAGGTACGTCTTGCCGGTGCCGGCCGGCCCGACCGCGAAGACCACGTCGTGGTTGTGCACCGCGTCGACGTACCGCTGCTGGCCGGCCGACCGCACGCGCACCACGCGCCGCGCGCCGCCGGCGAACAGGAGCGGCGCCTCGTCCTCGTTGTCGACCTCGCCGCCGGCCGCGCCGCCGACGTTGCCGCCACCGTGGCTCGCCAGCAGGTAGTCGACGGTCACCGCATCGATGCGCTGACCCTTGCGGGCGCGCTCGAGCAGGTCGGCCACCACGTCCCTGATCAGCGGCAACTCGACCGCCGGGCCGGCGATCCGCAAGAGATCGCCGCGCGCGGTGACCGTCCCGGCGAAGCGTCGCTCCAGGCGGCGCAGGTTCTGGTCGCCGGGCCCGCAGAGGGCGATCTGGTCGATCCCTTTCAGGTCGAAACGGATCTCGTCGTGGCGCTGCTCGCCGTTCCGGCTCATCCAGGCCCGCCTTCGTCACCACGCACGACCGGAGGCACGATCTGCAGGTTGAGTTCCGCGAGCTGGGCGGCGCTGATCGGCCCGGGCGACCCGTCCAGCGGCGAGGCGGCGAGCGTCGTCTTCGGGAACGCGATGACCTCGCGCAGGCTCGGCGCCCCGCACAGCAGCATCACCAGGCGGTCGAGCCCGACGGCGATGCCGCCGTGCGGCGGCGCGCCGTATCCGAGCGCTTCCAGGAAGAAACCGAACTTGGCCAGGTATTCCTGCGGCTGCATGCCGACCAACCGGAAGACCCGCTCCTGCAGCTCCCGTTGGTGGATGCGGATGCTGCCCGAGCCGAGCTCGACGCCGTTGCAGACGAGGTCGTAGAGCTGCGCGCGCACGGCGCCCGGATCGGCTTCCAGGCTGTCGACGAACTCCGGCCGCGGCTGCGTGAACATGTGGTGGCAGGCGGACCAGCCGCCGGTGGCCTCGTCGCGCTCGAAGAGCGGGAAGTCGTGGATCCAGGCCAGGGCCCAGCGGTCCGGCGGGATCCAGCCTTCGCGCGCGGCGAGGTCGAGCCGCACCTCGCCGAGGGCGGCCAGGACGCGCTCGCGTGGCCCGGCGCCGAAGAGGATCAGGTCGCCGGCCTGGCAACCGAGCCGCGCCAACAGGCCGCGGACGAAATCGGGACCGAAGAACTTCGCGACGCCGCCGTCGAGTCCGTCGGCCGTCACCTTCGTGCGCGCCAGGCCCGCCAGGCCGCGCTTCTTGGCCAGCGCCTCCAGTTCGTCCAGTTGCTTGCGGCTGTAGCCGCCGAGCTGCGGCGCCCGCAGGCAGCGCACCGTGCCGCCGGCGGCCAGCGCGTCGGTGAACACGCCGAAGCCGCAGCCGGGCACCAGGTCGTCGATGGCCTCGATGGGGCAGCCGAAGCGCAGGTCCGGCTTGTCCGAACCGTAGAGGTCCATGGCCTGGTCGTACCGCAGCCGCGGGAACGGCGTCGGCAGGCTGATGCCGGCCGCCTCGGCGAAGACCACGGCGATCATCTCCTCCACGAGGCTGAAGATGTCGGTCTCGCGCACGAAGCTCATCTCGATGTCGATCTGGGTATGCTCCGGCTGCCGATCCTTGCGCAGGTCCTCGTCGCGCAGGCAACGCGGCAGCTGGAAGTACCGGTCCATGCCGCTGGCCATCAGGATCTGCTTGTACAGCTGCGGCGACTGCGGCAACGCGTAGAACTGCCCGTGGTGGACGCGGCTGGGCACCACGTAGTCGCGCGCGCCCTCGGGCGTGGTCTTGATCAACAGCGGCGTCTCGATCTCCAGGAAGTCCTGGGCCGACAGGAAGCGGCGCACCGCCAGCGCGGCGCGGTGCCGCAGGTGGAAGTTGCGCGCGAGGTCGGGGTGCCGCAGGTGCAGGTAACGGTACCGCAGGCGCAGCTCTTCCTCGACCCGGTCGACCTGGTCGATCTGGAACGGCAAGGGCAGGCAGCCGTTGAGGATCTCGACCTCGCTGGCCACCACCTCGACCGCTCCGGTGGCCTTGTCGGGGTTGGCCATGCCCGCGGGCCGCGGGCGCACCACGCCGCGCACGCCGAGCACGGCCTCGAGCTTGAACTCCGACGCGAGGTCGCGCGGCGCGCCGTCCTCGCACACGATCTGGACCTCGCCCCAGCGATCCCTGAGGTCGACGAACACGACACCGCCGAGGTGCCGGATACGGGCCGCCCAGCCGGTCAGCCGCACCTCCTGGCCCACCAGGGCCGTGCCGATCGCGCCGCACCGATGCGTGCGCATGCTGGCTTCGTGTCTGCTCACTGCTCGAGGACCTCCCTCACCGCCGTCAGGATCTGGTCGCGGGCCACGGGCTGTTGCTCGCCGGTGCCCAGGTTCTTGAACTGGAAGACGCCCGCCTCGATCTCCGCTTAGCCGGCCACGAGCAGGATCCTCGCCAGGCGCAGGTTGGCCCCCTTGGCCTGCGCCTTGAGCGCGCGGCCGCTGAGGTCGATCTCCACGCGGGCGATGTCGCGCAGGATGTCGGCATGAGCCAGGGCGTACCGTTGCGCGGCATCGCCGACACAGGCCACGTAGACATCGACCACCGACTGACGGCTGCGCTGCGGATCGACGGGCTCCTCGCCGAGGTGCAGGATGGTGCGCTCGACGCCGAGCGAGAAGCCGACCGCCGGCGTCGGCGGACCGCCGCACTGCTCGATCAGCCCGTCGTAGCGCCCGCCTCCGGCCAGGCTGCTCTGCTTGCGCTCCGTGCGCGTGGTAACCTCGAAGGTGGTGCGGGTGTAGTAGTCCAACCCACGCACCAGCGTCGGATCGTCCTCGTACGCGATGCCCAGATCGTCGAGGCAAGCCTTGACCTGGGCATGGTGATCGCGGCAGCCGGCGCAGAGGAACTCCGCCTGGGTCGGGTGGCCGGCCAGCAGCGCCGTGACGGTGTCGTCCTTCGCGTCGTACAGCCGCAGCGGATTGCGGTCGATGCGGTCGCGCAACGGCGCCGGGATGTCGTCGCGGCGTTGCTGCAGATAGCGCTGCAGGCTCGCCACGAAGCCCGGGCGGCACTCCGGACAACCGATGCTGTTGAGCAGCAACGTCAGGCCACGCGCGTCGACGGCGTCGAACAGCGCGAGCAAGGTCTGGATGACCTCGGCATCGAGCACCGGGCTCGCCGATCCGATCGCCTCGACGCCCACCTGGTGGAACTGCCGGTAGCGCCCGGCCTGAGGGCGGTCGTGCCGGAACATCGGCGCCAGGTAGCAGAATTTCAACGTGCCCGGCTGCCGCGTCAGGCCGTTCTCGAGGTAGGCGCGCGCCACCGAGGCCGTCATCTCCGGCCGCAGCACCAGACGCTCGCCGCCCTTGGTCTCGAAGGCGTACATCTCCTTGTCGACGATGTCGGTGCCCTCGCCGACCGAGCGCAGGAACAGGTCCACCGGTTCGATCACCGGCGTGCGGATCTCCCCGTAACCGTATCTCGCCAGCGTCTCGAGCCAGCGCTCCTCGCACCAGCGCCAGCGCTCCAGTTCCTCGAGCATGATGTCGCGGGTACCCTTCAGCCGGCGGTACTTCTGGTTCATCGGCGTCTTCCTCTTCCGGGCGAAGCGAGCCAGTCTGCAGCTTAGCACAGGGCCGCGGCAGCGACCAACGCCGCGGCTGGCGACACAATATGGTCACGGGACGGCGCGGGGCCAGCACCGTCTATGCTGGCGTCGCACCCGCTCGAAATCCGGTCCGAGCATCAGGTTGAACCCGTCCAGGCCGAAGGCCCCCAGTTGCACACGCGCCAGGCGGCCAGCCGGGGCCACGTCGGCCTCGTCGCGGCCGAGCAGCGTGAGCGCCTCCTGCAACTCGAGGCGGACCGTGCCGGGCAATCGCCGCGCCGCCAGCACCACGACGTCGGGCAACGGCTCCGAAAGGCGCTGCAGCCCCCATTGCCCCGCCGGCAGGTCGCCCGCGGCCAGCGCCGCCTCGGCATCCCATTGCCGCACCACGGCGTGGTCGTACGCGCCGTGCGCGGCGGCCGCCAGGACTGCCCGATGGTCATACGGGTCCCTGCCCCAGCCCACGCCGGCCGGCAGCCTCGACGCCTGGCCTTCTCGGCACAACGGCGCCAGCGACGCCAGCGTGAGCGAGTCGCCGAACACGGTCCGACCCGGGTGCCGTAGCCAGGGTTCGTCGCCGCCTTCGGCGCCGAGGCGGCTGACCAGGACCGACACCGGCCGCAAGTTCCAGGGAACCCGCCGGCGGCCCACGGCCAGGGCCTGCCAATCTTCCGCCGGCAGACCGAGCGCGACGGCATCGGTGCAGAAGATGACCAGGGCCTCGTCCAGCATCGACGCCAGCGTTCTCGGGTCCGCAGCCACGGCGACGCGCAGATCCAGCCGCGCCTGCGAGCCGAGATAGTCCGCGAGGTCGACGATCGCGTCATGGCGCCGCGGGTCGGCCACCGGCAACAACACCGCCAGCAAGCCGTCTTCGCGCGCGCGGGGCTCTTCCGGCACCAGCCAGGCCGCCAGCGCCAACGCGACCAGCAGCCCGGTCACCAGCCAAGCGTGGCTCGGCAATCCGACTGTTCGCCCAGCGTTCAATGCTGGAACTCGTCGGTCGGCGCCTCGCCGACCAGCACCGTGAACACGGGCGGATCGAGGCGGGCCGCACTCACCCACGGCGGGTGCTGCACCTGGCCGCGCAGCTGGTGCACGCCCGGCCGCAGCCCGGAGACCGCGACGGTCACCGTCAGGCGCGCCGGCGAGAGCGCGCCGATCGAATCGGCCGGCCCTCGTACCAGCACGTCGCAGACAGGCGGCGAGACCCCCGCTTCACCGAGGTGGCTCTCGACCAGGGGGATCACCGGGATGTTCGCCATGACCCGCTCAGCCAGCGGCACCACCGGCACCGATACCTGCACGCTGCTCGCGCCGATGCGCAACGGCACCGACGGCGGCAGGAGCGGCAGATCGCGCACGATCGTCCTCTGCAAGCCTCCGAGATCCAGCACCTCGGTGGCAAGCGAATCCAGCCCCGAAACGAAGCGACGCGGCCCGATCACGTCGACGCTGTCGGGCCGCACCACGATCGGTCCGCCCAGCACGCGGTCGCCCGGCAGGCTGCCGCGTAGGCCGACCCGGACCGGCAACCGGCGCGCATCCTCCCAGTCCACCCGCAACGGCAAGCGCACCGGCGGCAGCAGCGTGACGACCTCCACCTCCGTGCGCACGTCCGCTTCCTTCAATTCGTGCAGGAGCGTCGGACCCGGTTGAGCTCCGGCCAGGTCGATCTGCACGGTGCCCAGCCGGCCGCCGAAATACCGGTGCGCGAAGAGGCGCAGCCGCGACAGGCGGACACGCACCGGCCCGGTCTCCGGCAGCGCGCTGCCGGCGACCGTCAGCCCGTCGGCGAGGCCGACCACCGACAGCGGCAGCTGGACATCGGTCTCGACCACGGTGGTCGACGCCACCTGCATCCAGATGAGCAGGGCGGCGATCACGCAAGCGATCTGCAGCAGGAGCTTCTTCACGACACGGACCGACCCTCCGGCAAGCGCCAGCCGCGCGCCGACAGATGACGGCCATTCGCCAGGCGGCGCGCGCGCGCCAGCCTAACGCAGGTCGGCGTAGGTGTCCAGGATATAGCCCAGGGGATTGACGGAGCGCCCGCCGATGCGCACCTCGTAATGCAGGTGCGGCGCCGTGGAACGACCGGAGCTGCCCGACAAGGCGATGATCTCGCCGCGTTTGACCGATTGACCCCGGCTCACGTGGCTCTCCTGAAGGTGGCCGTAGACCGTGACCACCCCGCCCCCATGATCGACCATCACCACGCGGCCCAGTCCACGCTGCTTCTCGACCGTCAACACGACGCCGTCGGCCGTCACCCGGATCGGCGATCCCGTCGGCAAGCTGAAGTCGATGCCCCGATGGAAGGCCTGCTTGCCGGTGAACGGGTCGCGCCTCATGCCGAAGCGCGAACTCACCCAGCCGATGTCACAGGGACGGATCGAGGGGACGCGGTCTCGCAGTTCCTGGCGCACTGACAGGGTATCGAGGATGGCCACCATGCCGCGACGCTGGATCCTGGCCTGACGCAGCAACGTCTCGAGATCCGCGACCGGCGCCGAACCCGGCACCTCCTGCATCAGGTCGAGCGGTTGGCGGCCGCCGATGCCGGCGGCGCGGACCTGGGCGTCGAGGGGCTCGACATCCACCACGCCGGCGACCAGCCGCTGGTAGGAGAACAGCGCATCGAGCTCGTTCTGGATCGTCGCGACCTTCGCCTCGAACCGCGCGGCATCCAGGCGCAGGCGGCTGTTCTCGTGCAGAAGCGGCGACCCACCGGGCCGCCAGGCCACGCCGGTCGACAGGTCGACGAGGTAGAGCCCCGTCCCGACCGCCAGCAACAGGCACGCGAACGCCACGGCCGCTATTCCCCAGCCGGGGAACCGAAACTCGCGGCTGCGGCCATCGTCGTCGGGAAGGTACAGGATCTTGTAGCGTCTCTTTAAGGGCATCAGCTCGCTGCGTTCGTGCTGGCGGTCCCCAGGGACCGCGACCTCGACGCTCCAGAATGGCCACGAACCGCGCGACTGTCAACCGCCGATCCGGAGCCGGTCGTTGCAAAATGCCGGGAATCGCACCGCAGCACGCTCCCGCGCCCATCCCGAAGCAAGATCCACGCCCGTTGCCGAAAATCGGATCCTTATAGCTCGCTCCGGTAATAATCGAAAAGCAGCTCGTGCCCCACGGTGCCGCGCATCTTGGCGAGCGCGCGTTCCTTGATCTGACGGATCCGCTCCCGCGTCAACCCCATCCGCTCGCCGATGGTCTGCAGCGTCTGGGCATCCTCGTGGCTGAGTCCGAAATACTGGATGATGACCTCGGCCTCGCGGGCGCTCAGCACCGCGAGCGCCTTGCGCACGTCCTCGCGCAGGCCACGCATGAGCACGTCATGGTCCGGGGCCTGCTGCGTGTCGTCGGCGAGCGTCTCGCGCAACGGCCGGTCGTCGCCAGCCTGGCCGACCTCGTCCAACCCCATCTCGACACGGTCCGACGCCAGGGCGTGCTGCACGTCCAGTTCGTCCACCTCGAGGCGACGGGCGATCTGCGCCGGATCGGGGTTGGGCACGCCTTCGCACTGCAGCGCCGCCCGGGTGCGGTTGATCTTGATCAGCAGGGCCGTCTGGTTCTGCGGCAGGCGCACGGTGCGCGACTTGTCCAGGAGAGCCTGCATGATGGCCTGCCGGATCCACCAGACCGCGTAGGAGATGAAGCGGTAGCCCCGGGTCTCGTCGAACCGGTGCGCCGCCTTCAACAGCCCGAGGTTGCCCTCATTGATCAGGTCGGATAGCTGCAGTCCTTGCCCCGTGTACCGCTTGGCGACCGACACCACGAAACGCAAGTTGGCGCGCACGAGTTGCCGCAGGGCATCCTCGTCGCCGTCGTGGATCCGCACGGCCAGCGCGCACTCCTCCTCGCGCGACAGCAACGCGTAGCGGTTGATGTCGCGGAAGTAGACCTCGAGTCCCTGTTCGTGGGTGGCGGGAAACATGGATCGTCTGCCGGCCATGGCTGTGCTCTCCCGTCTATGTGGGGCTCGCAGGCGGCGCACGTCGATGAGGCCAGGACGCTATTGCAGGGTACCAGCGTCACGCGGCGTCACCTGGACGAATCGTTCATTCGTCCCCGTGCGGACCAACACGTTCAACGGCTCCCGACTGCCGGCAAGGGCGGCCTGCGCCGATTTCCATGCCGACAGGTCCGTCAGGTCCCAGTCCTCGATGGCCACCAGGATGTCCCCGGGTCGGATACCGGCTGCCGCCCCGGGACGGGCGGCCTCGACCGCCACGACCATCAGACCGCGTTCCTGAACAATACCTAAAGTGTCCTTTATTCGCAATAGGCGGGGGTCGTCGCCGGCCAGGTCGGCGACCTCCAGCCCCAGCCATGCTCCCGCCGACAAGGCGTCGACCTGCTTGAGGTCCAGTTCCGCCAGCGTCACGTTCAGGGCCAGGCGTCGTCCCGACCGCTCCACCTCGATGGCGAGCTGCCGATCGAGCGGCGCCTCGGCGACCATGAACTGCAACTGGCGCTGGGAGGTGATCGGCCGTCCGGCGAACGTCACCAGGCGGTCGCCCGCGGCAAGCCCGGCGACCGACGCGGGCGACGACGGCACGACCTCGTCGACCAGCACCCCTTCGGAGGTGTCGAGCGCCGACGCGCCGAGCCAACCGCGCACCACGCGGCCCTCGCTGGCGAGCTGATTGTAGATCCGTTGCGCCAGGCGGCTGGGCACGGCGAACCCGATGCCCTGGCCGACCGCGTTGATCGCGGTGTTGACGCCGACGACCCGACCGTGAATGTCGACGAGCGGCCCGCCGCTGTTGCCGAAGTTGATGCTCGCGTCGGTCTGCAGGAAGTCCTGGTAACGAGGCGTCAGACCCTGGATGTTCAGGTCGCCCCGGCCGGTGGCGCTCAGGATGCCGACGGTCAACGAGCCCTCGAGGTTGCCGAAGGGGTTGCCGACGGCGATCACCCAATCGCCCACGGCCAAGGTCTCCGAATCGCCGAACGCCAGGGACCGCAGCGTGCGGTCGGCGGGGTCGATCCGCAGAAGCGCCAGGTCGGTCAACGCGTCGCTGCCCGCGAGTTCGGCCTGATACTCCAGCGCCTCGCCGGGAAACCGCACGAAGATGCGGTCGGCGCCCGCGATCACGTGGTGGTTGGTCAGGATGTCGCCCCGCGGATCGATCACGAAGCCTGAGCCGGTGCCGGGATTCTCGAAGCGGCCACCCTCGCCGGCGCGGTCCGGAAAGAACCGCCGGTGCATCTCCTGCAACGGCGTGCGGTCGACCCCACCCGTGCCGACCCGACGGGTGATCCGGATCGAGACCACCGCCGGCCGCACCGCCTCGCCCACCGCGACGAAGGGCGAGCGCGGCACCCCCTCATTGACGAGGGCCGGGGCCGCCACCGCGTCGCGTAAACCAAGGACAGGCGCCTCGAGCGCCCAGAGCGTCATGGTCAAGAAGGTCGCCACGACGAGGACGTTCGCGCCGCTAGCCATGAACAGACCCCGCCGGATCCGCCGCCGAAATCCGGACGACGCCCGTGCCAGGGTCGATTGCCGTGCGGACGCGAACATGCCCAGCCGATCCCGGAACCGTGGGGAGCGCCTTGACCGGAGTTGCTCGGAGGCGGGCAGGGATTCCGCCTCGGCTGGCTCGAGAACGAGCATAGTGGAGCGTCGATCTCGTGTCAACAGCTGATCAACCCTCATCCTGGCGTCGCGCCTCTTGCCGGACAGCCGGCTGACCGGTCTCGGCCGGCAGCAACGGCGGCGGGTCGCCGGCCGCCGCGGCATCATCATCGCGATCCTCAGCCTGCGGACGGCCGGCGGCCGATTCATCCGCGGCGGCACCCCGCTGATGCCGCTGCTGTCGGATCGCCTCGATCTCGTCCACCTTGTCCGAGAGGGCCTGCTCGAGTTCGCCGATGCGTTCGATCGACGACCGGAACGCCTCGTCGTCGCCGAAGTCGTACCGCCCCTCGGCCTGCGCGTGGTACACGTAGCTGCCCAGCTCGGAGAGCTGGCGCTCGATCTCCCGGCTGATGCCGTACTTGTCGTACATGCGCACGCTGATCTTGGCCATCTCGCCGGTGCGGTCCGCCGCCAGGGAATACCACTCCCGCAGATGCTTCTTGACCTGGTCCATGAGCGCCATCAAAACCTTCCTTGCCGGCGGTCGGCTCGAAAACGGGTTGCCCTCCGTCCTGGCCTAGCCTACAAATGGTTGGCCATGAAAAGCAACCGCAATGACAACTCGATGCGCGCCGTGTTCGTGGCCGACAGCCATTTCCACGTGCGCCGCGACGCCGCCGAGGAGGCTCGATTCCAGCGCCTGATCGCCTGGCTGGACGACCACGCCGGTGTCGAGCACATCGTCCTCTTGGGCGACATCTTCGATTTCTGGTTCGATTACCCCCACTTCGTCATGAAGGGGTATGAACCGCTCCTGGCCGCCCTGGACCGTGCCCGCGGGGCGGGTTCGCAACTGCACTTCGTGGGCGGCAACCACGACATCTGGGCCGCCGGATACCTGCACCGCCGCTGCGGCACCGCCGCCGCCGGCGGCCCGCTCGATCTCCTGCTCGACGGCTGCCGGATCCGCTGCCTGCACGGCGACGGGCTGCTCGGCCGCGACGTGCTCTACCAGATCTTCCGCACGACCGTGCGGCACCCCATCGGCGTCGGCCTCGCCAAGGCGCTGCACCCGGAGCTGCTGTTCGCGCTGAGCACGTGGCTGTCGGGCAACAGCCGCCATTGCGATCGGGACGAGATCGTCACGCTCGACCGCAAGGCAGCCCGCTGGCTGGCCGCGCAGCACGACGCCGCCTGGGACCACCTCATCATCGGCCACATCCACCACCCGCAGACGACGGCCGACGGCCCGCGCAAGCTCAGCAGCCTCGGCGGCTGGCTCGACGAGCTGAACTACGGTTGCTGGCGCGACGGCCGCTTCGAACACCGCCGCTACCCGCCGGCCCCCTAGAAGAAGAATTCCAGCGAGACGCGGTGGCCGGGATCGAGCGCCGAGTCGGCGACGTCCTCGAACGCGTAGCCGAGCCCGAGCGCCTTGTGCCGTACGCCCAGGCCCGCGGTCAGGCCCTGGTTCTCGTAGTTGAAGCGGTACCCCACGCGCAGCGCGAGCTGCGGCACCAGGCGATACTCGGCGCCGAGGTGCGCCTTCTCCTCGCCGTCGTTGTAGAAGCCGACATCGCCGGCCACGGTCATCTTGCCGGCCAGGACGCCGGAGCGGGGCGACCAGGCGCCGCCGACGTTGACGGCCTTCGGCGGATCGAACGGTTCGCGGTTGATGGTCATCTGCCCGCCGAGGTTCGTCGCGCTCAACCCCAGCGTGACCGAGGGCAGGTGGCGCAGGCGCCAGGCGGCGAAGAAGTCATAGAGCAAGACCGTGCCGGAGTAGATGTCGATCCGTTCGTAAACGATCTTGGCCTGCGCGCCCACGGCCAGTTCGTCGCCGATCGCGCGCGCATAGCTCACCCCGAACGCCAGGTCGTAGGGGGAGAACGTGCCTTCCGGCACGCCGACGCTGTCGTTGCCGTAACGCTCGATCTCCTCCGAGAAGAACCCGGCGAAGGTCAGCCCGATCGTGCCGAACGAGGCCTGGTGCGTCATGGCGGCGGCCGTGTATTCGAAGAGACCGAGCCACGATTGCTGCTGCAGCAGGAAGGAGGTGCCCCGGTCGCCGAACGCCAGCTGGGCCGGATTCCAGTAGGCCGCCGCGGCGCCCTCGGTGCTGGCCACGCCCGTGCCGCCCATCGCCGCCTCGCGCGCGCCCATGCCCTGACGGAGGAAGAGCAGCCCTGCATCCCCCGGGTTGCCGCCGGCAGCCGCCACCAGCGGCCACACGATGACGACCACGCCGACGAGGTGTAAGGCCCAGCTGTTGGACGTCTTGCGCATGAGATCCCCTTCCACCGGCGTCCGGCAGGACCCTCCCGCCGCCGACGCTCCGGTATCGGCCCGTGACACTAGCTCCTGCGCGCCGCGGCGGCAAGCGCCGGGCGTCGCCACACCATTTCAGCGCGCGACCGCGATCGTGCGCACGCTCGTCTGACCGTTCGCCTCGAGGCGGCACACGTAGAGCCCCGACGCGACCCCGTCCATGTCGATCTCCAGTTCGAACGGCGATCCGCCCAGCACCGCCACCGGGCCGGTGTCCCGCACGCGCTGCCCCTGCAGGTTCAGGATCACCGCCCGGGCGTGCCCATCCCGCGCGACCGTGGCGCGAACCCTCAGCAACCCTTCGGTCAGCGGTTGCGGATAGCAGAGGTGGCTTGCCGAGAGCGCCGCGCCGGGCGTCGACTCGGCGAACGGCGCCACCGCCTCACCCCGCCAGGGCGAGCCGCCGTGCATCGCCCCTGGTTCCGGCACCCGCCACGCCGGCCCCGCCGCCGGCCACAGCCAGCTGCGCAGCCGCGTGGTGGGCCGCGTCATGAGCGCGTTGCGGCCATCGTCATCGTCGCCGTCGCCCAGGCCGACGATCTCCGGCGTGGTGGCGGCCGCCATCAGCAGCAGCCGTTGCGCCGGGTCACCGGCGTCGAGGGTCACCGCCACCGGCGTCGCCTGCAGATCCGCCGGCCCGGCCAGCGGCCAGCCGGGCACGACCTCGCCCGCGGCCGTGGTCGCGTAGATCCGGCCGTCACGCGTGCCGAAGAGGAAATGGGCCGGCGACGCGCCGGCCTTGCCGGAGCCCCCCCCCAGCGCGAGCGGTTGCGCACCGGAAGCCCGGATCGCCGGCCGCGGCCGTCGCGGCCAGCCGTCGAGCGCCGCGCCGCCTCCGCCCAGGCGGCCAAGGGCATCGCCACCGGTGTAGGCGCCGCCGGCGCCGAGCGCGCCCTCGATCAGCAACGCCGCCGGCCAGAGGGCCTCGACATCGGCCACCACGCCACGGTCGACGACCGTCTGCCCCCGTCCATCCGCGCCGACCACCAGGACGAGCGGCGGCGCCACGAGCGGCGGCTGCGCGCCAGGCACGAGGTCCAGCGTCGCCTGCCAGGCCACGAACGCCTCGCCCCCGATCGGCCAGTCGACCGCCACCAGCGCGCCGACCTCGCCGCCGAGTTCGAGCGGCACGTACAGCCGTCGATCGGCACGGACCGGCGTCGCGCAGCCGCGCCCGGGCAACGCGACCGGTGGCACGACATCCTCACCCAGATGGTCGATGAATCGCAACGAAGAGCCCGTGGCGTCGCGCTCGTTGCCGCCCACGACGACCGCCGCGACCACCGGGATCGCCAGGCCCTCGCCGGGCTCGTCGGGCACCAGCAACGGCGCCGTGTGCGCGGCCAGTTCCGCCACGCGACCCCGGGCCGAGCCGTCCGGCTCGGTCGCCAGCGGGGCGCCGTCCTGGTGGAACGCGTAGAGCCCTTGCGGCGAGGTCAACACGATCACCAGGCCCGCCGCCTCGGGGTCGAAACGCCCCGCGGCGGCCGGCGGCAGCCAGGCGACCGGTTCGCCGTCCGCGCCGGTTGCGATGGCCAGCGGCGCGAACGTCAGCGGATCAGCGTCGTGGTCGATCCATTCGAACAGATCTGCTGTCCAGGCGTAGACGCGACCGCTGTCGGCCGCCGCCACGAAGACCGATTCGCCGCCGGCGAGGTTGCCGTCGAGCGGCGCGGCCAGCAGGTGGCTGCCGGTCATGTCGACACCGCGCAGGTCGCGGGAGGCCAGCAGCGCCGGCCCCTCCGCAGACGCCGGTTCGCGTCGACAGCGGAACGTCATCGTCTCGGCGTACAGGATGCCGACATACATCGAGTCGGTGCCCGCGTGGAAGACGTGCAGCGAATCGACCACGACGTTGCTGATCTGGTCGATCACCAGCCCCGTACGCAGGCCGCCGTTGGTCCGCGTGTCCGGCCGCGTCTGCGGGCCGAAGGTCACGTTGCCCTCGCCGCGAAAGGCGTCGTCGTCGCCGCCCAGCCAGTAAGGCGACGGCTGGCGCGAGTCGAGGTCTTCGATGCCGTCGGCCTCCTCGAGGTCGACCGCCTTGCGG
>CAZVWL010000039.1:0-16830 GCA_964630845.1 uncultured Fibrobacteraceae bacterium | reverse complement strand
TGCGACAGGTCGACCCGGTCGGCGGCACCAGGCCGGTCGACGTCGACTTCCGGCTGGTCTGCGCGACCAACCGCGACCTGGTGGCCGCCGCCCGGCGCGGCGCGTTCCGCGAGGACCTCTACTACCGGATCGCGATCATCGTGCTGCACCTGCCGCCGTTGCGCGAACGGCCAGAGGACATCCCGCCGCTCTGGGAACACTTCACGCGGCGCCACGCCGACGCGCCGCTGGACAGCAGCCCACGCCTGCTCGCCGCGCTGGCCGCGCGGGACTGGCCCGGCAACGTGCGCGAGCTACGCAACCTGAACCAGCGCCTGGTGGTGCTGCGCCGCCGCGACACGCTCGACCTCGACGACCTGGATCGGGTCGAGACGGCGCCCAGCGGGCGTGGTTCGCCGCCGAACGTCGGGGCGGCGAGCGACGACGGTCACAACGCCGCCACGAACGAGCTGCCGCTCGGCAACCTGCCCCCGGATGGGCTGGACCTGCCGGCGCTCGAACGCGAGGTGATCCGCCGCGCGCTGGCCCGCTTCGGCGGCAACAAGTCCCAGGCCGCCGCCTACCTGAACATCCCGCGGCACGTCCTGGTCTATCGCCTGAAGAAATTCGCGGGGCGCCCATAGCGCCCTGCAGGAAGGAGCAACGCCATGCCTCGGATCCGCCGCCCGGCGTTCAAACCCGCCCTCGTCCTGATCGGCTTGCTGATCGCCGCCGGCTGCGGCGGCGACCGGCCCGCCCGGGACGCCGCCGAACCGTCGTCCACTACCGACGCGACCGCCGCCGCCGGCCTGATCGACCGCGACGACCTCGGCCCCCCGCACCTGCTCGCCTTCGCCTGCGGCGAGGACGCGCCCTACCTCGCCCTGCACGACCCCGACACCGACACCATCACCCTGCTCACGATGACCGAAACCCGCGTGCTCGCGCACCAGGTCGCCGCCTCCGGCGCCCGTTACGGCGACGACCGCTACACCCTGTGGACCAAGGGCCACGACCAGATCCTGCTGGAGATCGACGGCCAGGCGGTGGCCGATTGCGAGCCGTCCGGACGCCAGCGCGTGCTCGCGGCGGCCTGGCAAGCGGGTTACGTCTTGCGCGCCACCGGCAACGAGCCGTTCTGGGCGCTGCTGATCAGCGACGAGTCGATCCGCCTGGACCTCCTCGGCCGTCCAGCCGTCGCCTTCACGGGTCTCGACCCCGCCGAACTGACCGACGGAACCGGCGAGGTCGCGCGCCGGACCTCGGCGCACGACCTACGCCTGTTGATCGAGGCCGCGCCGTGCCGGGACACGATGAGCGGCGAGCCGTCGCCCCACGCGGTCACCGTGCATCTCGACGGGGAGGTGCTGCGCGGCTGCGGCCTGTGGTTGCGACCGCGTGCGGCGGGTTTCTGACCACGCCGAGGCGGCGCTGTGCTATGATAAGCTGTCCGCAACCCCTGAACCCGAGGAGGAGCCGACCCATGCGTCTTGTCATCGCCACGCTCGCCACGGTCCTGGTCGCGGCGACCGCCCTGGCCGCCCCCGAAACCGGCGAGGTCCTGCTCGCCATCGACGACCCCACGCTGCTGTCGGCGGTCGCGCAGGCGCCGGCCGCCGCCGACGCCGCGCTCGCCGCGGTGCTCCAGCGCCACCAATTGACCGCACGCTGGCTGGTGCCCGGCGCCGCGCGCACCGAGCTGCACCGGCGCTACGTCCTGCTGGAGGGCGCGGTCGACCCCGAGGCTGTCCGCCGCGAGGCCGCCTCGATCCCCGGCGTCGCCGCGACCATGGTCAACGGCACGCGCTCGCTCTTCTGGGTCCCGAACGACCCCTTCTTCGGCACCCAGTGGTACCTGCAACCCGGCAACCCGGCCGGCATCGCCGTCTCCGAGGCCTGGGACCTGCACACCGGCAGCGCGGACGTGGTGATCGCCATCGTCGACACCGGCGTCGACTGGTCGCATCCCGACCTGGCCGCCAAGATCTGGGTGAACCCCGGCGAGATCGCCGGCAACGGCCAGGACGACGACGGCAACGGCTGGATCGACGACGTGCGCGGCTGGGATTGCGGCAACAACGACAACGACGCCCGCCCCGACCCGTACATCGAGCTGGGCCTGGACGTCGGCTGGCACGGCACCCACTGCGCCGGGATCGCCGCCGCGGCCACCAACAACGGCGTGGGCATCGCCGGCGCCGCGCCGAGCTGCCGCATCATGCCCCTGAAGGTCAACAACAGCGCCAGCCAGATCACCGACGCGGCGATCACCATGGCCTTCGTGTACGCCATCACCAACGGCGCCGACGTGATCAGCATGAGCTTCGGCGGCCCTGGCGACGGCGGCGCCGCCGGCTTCTTCCAGGACCTCGTCGACCAGGCCCTGCAGGCCGGCATCGTGTGCGTGGCGGCCGCCGGCAACAACAACGACGCCTCGCTGATGTACCCGGCGGCGTGCACGGGCGTGATCTCGGTCGGCGCCACCGACAACGCCGGCCAGCGCGCCAGCTTCTCGACCTACGGCGCCTGGGTCACGGTCAACGCACCCGGCACGCAGATCTGGTCGACCGTGCAGTCGAACTACGCCTGGGACTGGCTGACGGCCATCCTCTACGGCCTGCTGTACGGATACGTCAGCGGCAGCCCCTACATGAACTCGGACGGCACCAGCATGGCCTGCCCGCTGGTGGCCGGCGTCTGCGGTCTGGTGGTGAGCCGCGCGCCGCACCTGTCCCCCGCCGACGTGCGCCAGCTGCTGCTCGACACCGGCCAGCAGGTCAACTTCGACCAGCCGCTCGGCGTGAAGGTGAACGCGCACGCGGCGCTGGCCGCCCTCGAGGTGACCGCCGCGCCGCCGGCACGCACCGCCGCGCTCGCCGTGCACGCGGCGCCCAACCCGTTCAACCCTCGCACCGAGCTGCGTCTGGACCTGGCCCGCGGCGGCCCGGTGACCGTGGTGATCCACGACGTGCGCGGTCGGCAGGTGCGGACCCTGCTGGACGGCGAGGCGCGCGACGCCGGCGCGTCGGCCCTGTCGTGGGACGGGCTGGATGATCACGGGCGCAGCCTGTCGAGCGGCCTGTACGTGGCCCGGGTCCAATCGGGCGGCGAGGTCGCGTCGGTCAAGCTGCTGCTGGCCCGGTAGCCGTCGACGCCTCGAATCGACGTGCAGGACGCCGGCGTTCCACCGCGAACGCCGGCGTCTTGTCGATGCGTGGGGCTCGGAACGACCGGTGCGTCCGGCGCACCGGCTCATGGGTCAGCCCAGGCTTCGCCGATCGCCTGCACCCTCGCGGCTCAGCACCGCCCGGTAACCCCGCACGTAGAGCACGTACAGCCCCGGCAACGCCGGCAGGATCATCAGCAGGGCGAGCGTCGACTCGAGCGCCATCGCGCCGACCAGCAGCAAGGCGAGCAGGCCGGCGAACACCAGGAAGAACACGACGAAGATGCAGAAATGACCGAGGGTTCTCATGGCGCTCTCCCTGGACGGGGGACAGGCGTCACCGCTATGGATTCATCATACAACAACACGATGCAGCAATTCAAGAGACAATCGATCAAACTCCGGGGCCCCGGCTCCCGCAGGTTGACCTGGCCGATGGCGCTCCCGGCTGTTACGGTTGCCCGGCCGGAGCCGGCCCCGCGCCGGCCGTCGCGAATCCACCATCTCGCCGAGGACTCCCCGGATGCGCTACAGCACCGACATCGTCGTGATCGACCTCGAGGCCTCCTGCCCGCCGGAGGACGAGGGCGACAACTCGGTCGAGCGCAGCAGCATCATCGAGATCGGCGCCGTGCGCCTGGACCGCCGCAGCCTCGAGGTCACCGCGACGTTCAGCGAGCTGGTGCGCCCGGTCGACCACCCGGTCACCGGCTTCATCACCCGCCTGACCGGTATCACGGCCGAGATGGTCGCCGGCTGCGAGACCTTCGCCATGGTGGGCCGGCGCTTCCTCGACTGGTACGGCCCCCGCAACAAGGCGATCATCGCCGCCTGGGGCGCTTACTACGACATCCCCCTGCTGCGCAAGGAGTGCCGGCGCTTCGACCTGCCCTTCCGCGAGCACGTCGTCGGCGGCGCCTTCGACCTGCGCGCCATCGGCATGGCCTGGCTCGCCGCGCACGACCTGCGCACGAGCGCGGCCACGCTCGAGACCGTCCTGGAGAAGATGGGTCTTTCCGGCCGCTTCACCAGCCACCGCGCGATCGACGACGCACGGGCGGCCGCGGCCGTCCTGCAGGTGCACCACCTCGGCCGTGCGCTCGCCGATTGACCCGACGCACCGGCGGGCTTGAAGATCGCGGCCCGGTCTGCCACATTAGCCCCGCCCAGCGGTGCGACCCGTCCGGAGCGCCGCGTCCGCCTTCCGCCCCGGCCCCGGAGGACTGCCCGTGCCCGACCCTCGCCGGCTCGTCGCCGCCCAGCAGCCCAGCTTCCCCCACTGGGAGATCATCAAGGACGTCACCGACCAGCTGATCGACCTGATGCTCGACACGCGCCAGAGCGGCCACCCCGGCGGCAGCCGCTCCAAGGCGCACATGCTGCTGAGCCTGCTGCTCGGCGGCGCCATGCGCTGGGACGCGCGCGACCCGGGCAAGCGCTTCGCCGACCGCTTCGTGCTCGTCGCGGGCCACTGCTCGCCGCTGATCTACGCGGTGCTCGCCGTCTTCAACGAGGCGCTGCGCACGGCCCACGCACGGACCGGCGAGCGCCGCTTCCAGGTCCCCGGAGGCCCCGAGCGCGTGCTCACCTGGGAGGACCTGGTGACGCTGCGGCATCGGCGGGGTCTGCCCGGCCACGTGGAGATGGCGGGCAAGAACCTGTTCTGCAAGTGGAACACCGGGCCGAGCGGGCACGGCGCCCCGGCGGCCGTGGGGCAGGCGCTGGCGCTGAAGAAGGCGCGCTGCGAGGGCGTGCGGGTGTTCGCGATGGAGGGCGAAGGCGGCCACACGGCGGGCTGCTGGCACGAATCGAAGCACAGCGCCTACGGCCTGGGCCTGGACAACCTGCTGGTGCTGCTGGACTGGAACGACTTCGGCATCGACCCGCGCCCCTACTCCAGCATCGTGCACGGCGACCCGCGCCAGTGGTTCGAGCCCTACGGCTGGCACGTGCACCAGGCCGAGGATGGCAGCGACTGGCAGCAGGTCACGCGGGCGATCTTCGAGCTGACCGCCGGTGAGAACCCCGTCGGCCGGCCCGGCATGATGTTCGGCCGCACGCGCAAGGGCCGCGGCTACCACGCGTTCGACGACAAGAGCCACGGCTCGGCGCACAAGTACCACAGCGAGAAGTTCTGGGCCGGCCGCCGCGACTTCGCCTCCCGCTACGACGTGGTCTGGGAAGGCGAGGGTCAGGAGCCGCCGTCGACCACGGCGGCCAGGCACGCGCGCTTGAACACGCATCTGCAGACCGCGCTGTCGGTGCTGCACCGCCACGAGGACACGCTGATGTACCTGGCCAACCGGCTGGTGGAGATCGGCGAGCAGGTCCCGCGCGAGGTCCCGACGTTCTACCTGCCCGAAGCGCGCAACCCGCTGGCCGACCCGTCGCTCTTCGACGTGGCCACCTATCCGGCCGACCTGTGGGCCAAGCCCGGCGCCAAGCAGCCCAACCGCGCCGGCTTCGCGCGCTGGGGCAGCTGGATCAACAGCGTCTGCCTGAAGAAGTACGGTCGGCCCCTGTTCCTGGTGACATCGGCCGACCTCGCCGGTTCGACCAACATCGAGGGCTTCGGCCACGACTACGGCGCCGACCTGCCGAACCTCGGCTGGTACGACCGCGCCCACCGACCGGACGGCGTCGTGCTGCCGCAGGCGATCACCGAGTTCGCCAACGCCGGCATCATGGCCGGCTGCGCGTCGGTCAACCTCAGCCCGGACCCCGAGCACGATTTCAACGGCTGGTGGACGGCCTGCTCGACCTACGGCTCGTTCAGCTACCTGAAGTACGGCATGCTGCGTCTGTACAGCCAGCTCGCGCAGGACTGCGAGCTGAAGGTGGGCAAGGTGCTCTGGGTGGCCGGGCACAGCGGTCCGGAGACGGCCGAGGACAGCCGCACCCACTTCGGCGTCTTCAGCCCCGGCGTCACGCAGCTGTTCCCCGACGGCCAGGTGATCAACCTGGTGCCGTACGAGTACAACGAGGTGGCCCCGCTTGTGGCCGCCGCGCTGGCGCTGCCGCAGCCGATCGTGGTGCTGCACCTGACGCGGCCGGCGGTCGAGATCCCCGACCGCGCCGCGCTCGGCCTCGGCTCGCACCTCGAGGCCGCCCGGGGCGCCTACATCCTGCGCGACTACCGGCCCGACCAGCCGCGGCACGGCTGCGTGTTCGTGCAGGGCACGATGAGCACGGCCAACCTCCTGAAAGCGATGCCCGCGATCGACGCCGCCGGCGTGAACCTGAAGTACGTCGCCGTGCCGAGCCTCGACCTCTTCCGCCTGCAGAGCCAGGAGTACCAGGACACGGTCGTCAGCAAGGGCGACCGCCTCAACAGCACCTACGTGACCAACATGGCCCGCCGGCTGATGCGCGACTGGGCGCTCGGCCCGCTCGCCGACGACTGGGCCCTCAGCAGCGACCGCGACAACCGCTGGCGCGACGGCGGCTCGGTGGACGAGGTCATGCTCGACGCGCAGCTCGACCCCGAGAGCATCGCCACCTGGTTGGTCGAGTTCGGCCAGGCGTACGGGCAGCGCATGAAGACGCTGGAGTATCTGGTGCAGCATGCGCGGGGGGAGTCCCACTGACGCGGCGACATATCGCGGTAACCGGAATGCGGACCCATGTCGCTATATCGGGATTTACTTTATCCTTTTTTGAGGTTCTAATCGATAATTTTTTTTAAGAATGTGGCAAAAATTCCAGTTCAAGTGTTCCGTGTTCTTGTGCTATACTGCAGCCGTTCACGTCGGGTGCGGTCGCACGCGATCCTGCGGGCGAGCCACACTCGCGGGGTCGAACGTGGCCTCGGCCGTGAACGACAGGCACCGATCACGGCCAACATCGACAAAGCCTACAGCGCCGAAGGGCGCACAAACTGGGGGTCATCATGAAGAAAGCTAACATCCTGGTCGTCGCGCTCGTCGGCCTGCTCGCCAGCTCGGCGCTGGGGGCTTGCCCCGACGTCATCGGCATCTGGAGCAGCAACCCGGAACTGAACCCTGACTATCCGCTGCTCAACGGCCGTTACAGCGAAGCCTAGTGCTCCGGCGTCGGGCCGCTCGCCGCGGGCAACACCATCAACGCGATGTCCTTCGACGGCGCCGCGCTCGGCCTCGAGTGGCGCATGGAAGGCATGAGCATCGAGGCGTCCGGCTCCGTGCTCGTGTTCGACGGCGTCACCGGCGGCAACGGCGTCCGCATCTACCAGACCGCCTATGACGGCGGCACGTTCTGGCTGGGCGGCGACGGGGCCTGGACCTTCGGCAACGTCGAGCTCTATGGCATCATCCAGGACTTCCTGATCGTCTCCACGAAGTACTACGTGGGCGGCCAGGTGACCGGCGTCGTCAACAACATCACCTTCAACGGCATCTTCGACGACTGCGGCAACGAGTGCATCATCGAGTTCGCGATCGCCAACGCGGCCCTGGTCTGGCAGACCGGCAGCAACGATCCGATGCCGGCCAACTACCCCGATTTCCTGTGCAACGCCAACGGTGGCGAGTTGTACACCACCAGCGACATCACCATCGGCATCAACTGCGCGGTGGCCTCCGAGACGCAGACCTGGTCGTCGGTCAAGGAGACCTTCCGCTAGACGGAGGTCTTGACCGATCGCGTCGATGCTCGAACGGATGGAAAAGGAACCGCCCCCGCTTGCGGGGGCGGTTCACTTTTTCGCCGTGGCCTAGCGGACGAACAGGCCGGATCGCCAGATGCGAACGCCGTCGTCTCCCCGCAGCAGGAACCGGTACACCCCGCTGGGCAACACGCGCCCCGTCGCGTCGGTCCCATCCCAGTCGAGGTGGATCGGTTCGGCCCCGACTGATCCTTGCCAGAGCGTCCTGACGGTCCGACCGCGCAGGTCGTAGACATCGACGCGGGCCGGGCCGGCCGCCGGCAGGCTGAACGCCACCCGGGTCCTCGGGTTGAACGGGTTCGGGAAGAGGCTCAACATCGGCATGGATCGGACGTCAAGCGGCGCGGACACGACATCGCCGACGCGCACCACCCCCGTCACGAGCGTCGCGTTGGGGTAGTCGCCGCCGCCCGGCGGCAGCAAGGTCAGCTCGAGGGTCTCGAGCTGCGTGATGCCGTCGGCCTCGCCACGGACGGTCCAGCGGAAGAGTTCGCCCGGTCCGGTCGCCCAATCCGACGCGCCGAGCACGACGCAGTAGCCTCGCCACGTACCGGGTCCGGTCGCGACGAAACCAGGGAAGACCTGCAGGCCGTCGAAGAGCGCGCCGGGGGCGCCGGATAGCGACGTGAGCACCGCGGGGTCGAACTGGATCACGAGGTCGATCGTGCGCACGGTCAACGGATCCTCGAGCATGACCGACAGCGTGATCTCTTCACCGATGTCGATCCCGGGATTGCTCGGAGACCAGCGCAGGATCGGGTTGGCCGCGGCGCCGGTGGCGGCGGCCATGCCGAACAGGATGCCGAGGATCAGGTTGCGTGAAGCCATGCGCGTCTCCTGCAGCGGCACCAGCCGCCTGTCACTTCACCAGCTCGAGCTTCCCGGTGACCGGCCGGTCGGTGGCGACGAGCCGGTAGAGATACGTGCCGGACGCCACGGGACGTCCGGCCTGATCGCGACCATCCCAGTGCGCGCGATGGCGGCCACCCGGCAATGGGCCATCGAGGAGCGTGCGCACGACGCGACCGTCCGGCCGGTAGACCGCCAGCGTCACCCGCGTGGCGGCCGGCAGGTCGAAGGCGATCTCGGTCGCGGCGTTGAACGGGTTGGGGGTCGGGCGCCCGACGCGGAAGACCGTGGGCACGTCGCCAGGTTCGACCACCGCGGTCGGCAGCTGCACCGGTAGGGGTTGGTTGTCGAGGTCGCGCAGGTCGACGGTCGGGACCGGCAGCAGGACAGGTCCGCTCGCCACCAGGCGCAACAATTCGCCCGCACCCACCAGGCCCAGGCCGCGGCCCAGCACCGCCAGGTGCGCCTCGAAACCGCCGCGCCCCTGGTGCAGGAACCACGGCGCCGGCTGGATCTGCAACAGCTCGCCCGCTTCGAGTCGCAACGTGCCATGAGGCGCCGGTCCGCTCAGCCGCAGCCCCTTGAGTTGCGGGCACGGCGCTTCGAGCAGCAGCGCCCAGGCCTCGGGCGCGACCTGCTGCCAGCGCAGCGATGGCACGGCGAGGTCGGTCGCCGGCTCCCGCCGCGGGTTGTCGAGGTCGAACTGCCCGGCGAAGATCATCAGGTCGTCGAAATCCACGGCGCCGTCGGGATCAGGGATGGGAGCGGCGTCGCCGTCGTTCGGGAACACGTCGCAATCGCCCAGGAATCCCGGTTCGCCGCGCAGCAGGCCGAAGGTGTCGCCGAGGCGCGTGATGTCGTAGAGGTCGACGATGCCGTCCCCAGGCGAGCCGCTCGGCTGACCGCGCACGTCCCCGAGCCGGTAGTTCGTGGCGCGCGCGCGCGAGGCGGCCGTGGGCACGCTCGTGTTGCCGGCCATGTCCATCGCCATCACGGAGTAGTAGTAGATGTCGCGCGCGCTGCCGTCGGCCGGGTACGTGGGCGTCACGGCGGTCCCGGTGCCAGCATAGACGCCGGCGCCGGCGGTGGCCGACGCCGGATAGTTCGGCCCGGCGCCGTCGTAGAACGGGTAGCCCAGCCAGCGGTTGGCGCGCACGATGGTCTGGTAGTAGTAGAGGTCGCTGCCGGCGGCGTCGTTCCAGATCAGCGCGACCTGGTTGTGGCCCGAGACCGCCGCGACGCCCGTGACGGCCATCGGCCGCGTGTTGTCGGCGATCAGGCCGGCGGATGCCAGCGGGCTGAGGGCATTGCCGGACGGGTCGATGACCTCGATGTAGAAGAGCGCGTCGCCGTTTGCCGGGGTCAGCAGGGCGGGGCGCGCGTTCCAGGTCGCCACGCCGCCGGCGTAAGCGTCCGGCGGCTGGATCACGGCCGGCGCGCCCCACAAGAAGGCGCCGATGCCGCGCACGGCGCCCCGGGAAAGGTAGGGGTCGGCGTCGGAGATCGTCGCCGAGACGGCGAGCAGGTCGCCGTCCTTGGCGAACGCGTCGGTGTGCGGCAAGGTGGTGTTGGTGATCACGATGTTGCTGACCGTCGGCGGCTGCAGGTCGACCGTGATCGCCCCGTGATCGATCGCAAGACCGGCCACCGGCATGTTCTCGCTGTCTCGAGCCTGCAGCAGGTCGAGCGTGATGGGGCTGAGCGTCCAGTCCGGAGTGCCGACCGCCTCGAACCGGATCGTCAGCAGCGGCCCGGAATCGATGCCGGGGCCGCCGCCGCCGAGCGCGGCATCGACCGTGACGCCGGCCGCCGTCGGCAGCGCCTGGAAGAACACGGCCTCGCCGAACCCGCCGCCGCTCGGCCGCTGCACCGACACCATGCGCACGACATCGGTATCCCAGGTGAGCTGCGCGGAGAATCCGTAAAGAGGCGCGCCGCCGCCGCCGAGGTACTCGACCGTGACGGTGTCCACGTACGCGGCGCCTTGCCAGTCGGCGAGCGAGATCGCTTGCGGCAACGGAAGCGGCACCAGATTGCCCAGCAGCCAGGGATCGTAGAGCACGTGGTCGTTGACGCGGTCACCGAGCCCGGCGGGATTGGTCGTGGGGTGAAGCGGTCCGGACACGTCGCCCCAGTGGCAGCCGCGGGCATCCAGCGGTGTCGAGGTGACGAACCGCGCGCCGAAGGCCGTGTTGCCCGCGAAGCGGCAGCCGCTGTACCGGGAGTAAAGCGTGCCGAAGCCGCCCTCGAGGCCCAGGGTGCCCTCGGTCCAGTTCAGCAAGCGGCAGCGCTCGGCGGCGATGCTCTGGGCCTCGGCCGTCAGCGAACGCGCCACCAGGCCGCGCGCGTTCGGCCGCAGGCCGCCGTCCAGCAGGCAGTCGCGCAGGCGAACCTCGAAGACGACCGGCGGGCGACCCTCCAGCGTCGCGCCGCTCATCAGTGGACGCGGCGCGCGGATCGCATCGGGACCGTTGTTCGCGGCGTCGAGGTTGATCGCGCCCACCGAGACGATCCCGTAGACCGGATCGGCCAGCGTGCTGGGCGACGTGACGTCGACGCGCCTGATCATGGCCGGCGTGCGCACGAGGTAGCTGCCCGCCTGGCAACCCTCGAAGACCGCGTCGCTCAGTTCCAGGCTCGTGCACTGGTTGACCAGCAGGCCCACGGCCACGAATTCCGGCCGCGGCGTGCCGTCGTAGGTGACGTTGCGCACGGCGATGTCGTTGACCAGCGCCGAGGTCACACGCGTCAGCTCGATGCCGTTCTGCACGACGTCGGAGTAGATCGCGCCCGGGTCGACCTCGACCCCAGTGATCAACACGTTCATGCCGGCGCCGCTGACCACGAGGCCGGCCTTCTGGAAGCGCTCGACCACCACGTCGGCGATCGTCACGCTGGTCGCGGTGGGTTGCTGGTCCAGCGTCGCCAGGACGCCGATGCCGGACGTGGCGACGCTGACCGGCGTGGCGTGCACGTTGCGCACCGCCAAGCGCTCCATGTAGCCACCCGCTCGGTAGAAGAGCAGCCCCACGAACCGGCCGGTCGCCGGATGACGCCCCAGCCCGTCGACGGTCAGGTCGCTG
This sequence comes from uncultured Fibrobacteraceae bacterium, assembly GCA_964630845.1. Classification (GTDB taxonomy): domain Bacteria; phylum Krumholzibacteriota; class Krumholzibacteriia; order LZORAL124-64-63; family LZORAL124-64-63; genus Glo-17. The sequence continues at coordinate 5,111 of CAZVWL010000039.1, read as the reverse complement.
ACGGTCACCGTGTCGGCCGATTCGTTCACGCAGATGACCGCCCGGTACTGGTCCGTTCCGACCGCGTGCGGCAGCGAGAACGGCGCGGTGACGATGGTCTGGTCGACCCCGGCCCCACGCAGCACCAGGTCGATGCCGATCACGACCTGCTCCTGGTAGGTGCCGGCCGCCACCACGATCGTGTCGCCGGGCGCGGCGGCGAACACGGCCGACTGGATCGTCGCGTGCTGACCGGGCACGTAAAGCGTGGCGCCGAACGCGGCCGGCGCCAGCGACCCGAGGCAGATCACAACGATCAAGCGACCGCTCATGTTCCTCCAGCCCCCGCCGCCCCGCCTTCGGCGAGGACCCATCACGCCATTGCCGCTCGACACCGCCGTTACTTGGCCAGCGTCATCTTGCGGACCTGCCGGAATTCGCCGGCCCGCAGCGAGTAGAAGTACGTGCCGGTCGCGACCGGCCGACCGGCATCGTCGCGACCCGTCCAGACCACCTCGTGGCGGCCGGCCGGACGCTGCTCGTCCAGGAGCGACGCCACGCGGCGGCCGTCCACCGAGTAGACGGCCAGCGAGACGAGGCCGTCGGTCGGCAAGGCGAACGTGATCGTCGTCTGCGGGTTGAACGGGTTGGGGAAGTTCTGCTCCAGACGGTACGCCTCCGGCACGGTCGGACCGACCTGCCCGAGCCCGTCGAGCAGCAACTCGCCGTTGTTCAGGTCGCGCGCGCTGATGGTGACGGCCAGCGGCTGCACCGGGCCGTCGAAGGTGACGCGCACCAGCTCGCCGGCGCCTTCGATCGCCTCGCCGGCGCCGATCGCGGCCAGCCCGGCGTCGAGACCGCGCGCCGGGATGTTGCGCAGGAAGATCGGCGCGGTCTGGGCGGCCAGCAGGTCGCCGGGCGTCACCTGGCAACGCACGCCGGCCGGCAGCTCGGCGCGCAGGTTGACGCCCTTCAGACCCGGGCTCGCCTCGGCGAGGCTCAGCGCCCAGGTGTGCGGGTCGACCTGCTCCCAGCGCAGGTCGGGGCGCGCGCCGGGCGCGAACTTGAGGTCCGGCCCGACCACGTTGAAGTTCAGCGCGAAGACCATCATGTCCTCGAACTGCACCAGATAGCCGTCGGCCTGCGGGTTGGGAATGCCGCGCGGGCTGCCGCTGAACGTCGGCCCCACGTCGCAGAGCGGGTCGTAGCCGGGCTCGCCGAGGCTCGTGCCGTAGGCTTCGCCGAGCGCGGTCACGTCGGTGATCACGCTGATCGTGCCGTCGCCGTCGGTGTCGCCGAGCCAGTAGTTGGTGGCCGCGCCCGTGCCGCCGGGCCCGCTCGCGTTGCCGACGAGGTCGACCACGAAACCCGCCAGCACATAGACATCGCGCGGGACGACCGCCCAGTCGAACGCCTCGCCGGACACCGGGCCCACGCCGATCGCAACGCCCTCGTCGATCGAGGCCGGCGCATCCGGCAGCACCCCCGCGTACGCCGGGTAGTTGCCCCAGGTCACGGACCGGAACGCCACGCCCGCCAGCGGCGAGCCTGCGTCCGCCACCGGCTGCGACCAGGACAGACGGACCTTCTCGTGCCCGGGTCGTACCAACAGTCCGGCCAACGGGGCCGGCGGCGTGTTGTCGGCCGTGATCGCGCCGGCGTCCGACGCGACGGCCGCGTGCACGTCCGTGGCCTCGACCAGGGCCGCGACCGGGCCGTCGCCGGTGCCGCCGATGCCCGCGAATATCCAGGTGTACTGGTCGCCGTCGACCGTGGCGTCCTCGAGGGCGAGCACCGGACCGCCGAACGCGACGAGGTCGCAGGTCAAGGTCGCCAGGGCGCTCTCGATCACCGTGACGACCACGCTGATCGCATGCCCGTCGCGGGTCCACTCGGTCGAGCCGATGGTCGTGTCGGTGACCACGACGCCCGTGATCACCGGCGTGCTGTCGATCTCGACCACGCCGTCCACGGGCACCAGGCCCGCGAGCGGTTCGTTCTGATTGTCGCGGATCTCGTGGACGACCATGGTGATGGCCGACGTCGCGCCGTCGGGCGCGGCGGCCAGCAACGCGAACTCGCCGGTGAACAACGGCCCGGCGTAGATGCCCGGATCGGGCCCGCCGAGGGCCGCGTCGACGCGCACGTGACCGGCGCCGATCTGCTGCGTGGCGAAGAAGGTCGCCGAGGCAAAGGGGCCGGCCTGCGGCCGCTGGAAACCGCCCTCGTCGGCGGTCGTGACCGCCGGGTCCCAGAGCACGTCGATGCTGTATCCGTAGATGCGGCCGCTGGCCCCACCGGTGTAGGTGAAGGTGACCGTGCCCTCGGTGGCCAGTTCGGTGAGCGTCAGCTCGGCGGGGTCGCAGACGAGGTTGGTCAGGTCGGTCCGCCACGGCTCGACGTCGACCGTGCCGACGACGAGGCTGCCGGATCCGGGCCCGTCGCCGCCCGGCCCATCGACCGCGCCCCACCAGCACAGCTCGGCGTCGGCGGTCAGCGGCAGGTCGGCCTCGATGCCCGTGGTGCAGGCGAAGAAGAGGTTGTCGCCGAGGGCGGCGGCCAGCCACTGGCCGCTGCTCGGTCCGGGGTCGGCGGCGATCACGGCCGTCGCCAGGCCGACGAACGTGTTGCCGGCGATGGTCACGGCGAGGTCGTCGAAGCCCTGCCGGTTCTCGGCGAGCGCACCGACGGTGCCGACGGCCACCGGCAGGCCGGGATCGAGCGCGATCGTGTTGCCGGCGACGTTCATCGCCAGCGTGGCCTTGGCGGCGCGGCGCGTGCGTTGCTCGGGCGCGTAGGGCCGCGCCACGGGGCGCGCCGCGCGCGCGGCCAGCTCGTAACCCGGCGCGAGGTTGTCCAGCACCAGGCCGTAGCCGAAGTCGGTCGGCCGTGGCACCGTGATCTCGTTGCCCGCGACGGTCATGGCCGCCGCGTTCAGGTAGACGGCCGTCTGGCAGCCGACCAGCACGTTGCCGGTGACGTCGCCCGTGCCGTCCTGCAGCAACAGGCCGACCGCGGTCATGTCCTGGCCCAGCCAGGCGAGCGCCTCGACGGTGTTGCCGTCGAGCGTGGCCGTGATGTCGGGGCCGGTGACCTGCATGCCGTTCTGCACGACGACGCCGGTCGGACCGGCGCCGGTGATGGCCGTGCCGGCGACGTCGAGCACCAGCGGCGTGCCCGCCGCGGCGACCACCACGAGCCCGCCGGCCTGGAAATCGGCCGCCTGGCAATCGGTGACCGCAAGCGCGCGCGGCGTGGCGTCGTCGTTGAACAGCGCGATGGCCACGCCGTGCGTCCGGCTCGAGAGCGGCTCGTCGCGCACGCCGGTCACCGTCACGCCGACGAGCGCGCCGCCGGCGTTGCGCCACAGCACCCCGTAGAAGCGCTCGTGCAGGTCGCCGACACCGGCGCCGTCGACCGACAGGCCCTCGATCTGCACGGTCGACCCCGCGACGCCGACGACCGGGTAGTGGGCGTGACCATCGTCGTACAGGGGCACCAGCGCGGGCGGAGAGGCGATCGTGGTGACGCCCGCGCCGGCTCCTTGCAGCGTGAGGTCCTTGCCGACGATCAGGACCTGCTCCATGTAGAGGCCGGCCGCAACGGTGATGACGTCGCCGCTGGGCGCCGCGGCGTCGACCGCCGCCTGGATCGTCTCGTAGGTCTGGCCGGGGCCGACCGGCAGCACCTCGGCACCGGCGGGGATGGCGGCAAAGGCGGCGAACGCGGCGATCAGCACGAACAGACCGTGGCAACGGGGCGAACACAAGGGCGTCATGAGCGGGTCTCCTGGCTGGACGGGCGCGGGGCGAGGTCGCTGGACGGCATGATCAAGAATCGCTCTCGATAGAGGCGAAAGTAAAATCTTCGGAACAGTCTCGTGGATTATACCGCCACCCGGCGCACGATTCAACATCAATCCCGATATAAAGACTAATCTTAGCGATGCACGCCGGCCGCTTCGCTACCGGTGCGCGCCACGAACTCGGCATAGGAGCCGTCGTAGACCAGCGGCGGCTGGGCGGGCGAGCCGTCGGGCGTGGCGGGCCGCAGCTCGAGCACCCGGTTGCTGAGGCCCCGCAGGAACGTGCGGTCGTGGCTGACGAAGAGCATGGTGCCCTCGAAATCCCGCAGGGCGGACACCAGCATCTCCTTGGTCTCGAGGTCCAGGTGGTTGGTCGGCTCGTCGAGGATCAGGAAGTTCGGGGGGTCGAAGAGCATCTGCGCGAGCACCAGGCGCGACCGTTCCCCACCCGACAGCACGCGGATCGGCTTGTCGACGTCGTCGCCCACGAACTGGAACGCCCCGAGCAGGCTGCGCAGGATGCCCTGGCCGGCGGCGGGGTACTCCTTCTGCAGCTGGCCGAAGACCGTCAGCCCGGGGTCGAGCAGGTCGAGCGACTGCTGGGCGAAGTAGCCCACCTTCAAGGCCGCCCCCAGGCGGACCGTGCCCGCGTCCGGCGCCACCACGCCGGCGACGAGCTTCAGCAACGTGGACTTGCCGGCGCCGTTGCGACCCATCACGCACCAGCGCTCGGTGCGGCGGATCTTGAGATCCAGGCCGTCGTAGATGACACGGCGGCCGTAGGCTTTGCACAGACCCTTCAGCTCGACCACGTCGTCGCCCGACCGCGCCGGCTGCCGGAACTCGAACGTCACCACGCGCCGCTGCCGGGGCGGCTCGACCCGTTCGATCTTCTCGAGCTTCTTGACCCGGCTCTGCACCTGGGCCGCCTTGGCGACGTGGGTCTGGAAACGCTCGATGAAGCGCCGCTCCTTGGCCAGCATGGCCTCCTGCCGCGCGAAGGCGGCCTCCTGGTTGGCGGCGGCGATCGCCCGCTGGCGCACGAAGTGGTCGTAGTCGCCGGTGTAGGAGACGAACTCGCCGGCGTCGATGTCCACGATCCGGCCCACCACGCGGTTCAGGAAGTCACGGTCGTGGCAGGTCAAGAAGACGGTGCCGGGGTACTCCTTGATGAACCGCTCGAGCCACAGGATCGATTCGATGTCGAGGTGGTTGGTGGGCTCGTCCATCAAGAGCACGTCCGGCCGACCGAGCAGCACCCGCGCCATGCCCACGCGGATCTTCCAGCCGCCCGACAGCGCGCCCACGTCGCCGTCGACCTGGTCGG
>CAZVWL010000038.1:0-17059 GCA_964630845.1 uncultured Fibrobacteraceae bacterium | reverse complement strand
GGCGGGCCTCGACCTGCCGGGCTACCACGCCGCCTGGAACCCGGCCGTCCGACCCGGCTACAGCGGCGTGGCGGTGTTGACGCGCGCCCGGCCGCGCGCCGTCGTGGCGGGCCTCGGGCTGCCGGAGCTGGACGCCGAGGGCCGTGTGCTCGCCGTCGAGCTGGACGACCTCTTCGTGGTCTCGGTCTACGCGCCCAACGCGCAGCGCGAGCTGGCGCGCCTGGACCTGCGCACCCGCGCCTGGGACCCCGCGCTGCTGGCCCACGTGCGCGACCTCGCCGCCCGCAAACCCGTCGTGTTCGGCGGCGACCTGAACGTCTCGCACCGCGAGATCGACCTCGCCAACCCGCAGCAGAACCGCCGCAACGCCGGTTTCACCGACGAGGAACGCGCCGGGTTCGACGCCATCGTGGCCGCGGGATTCCTCGACACCTTCCGCGAGTTCGAGCCCGGCGGCGGCCACTACACCTGGTGGAGCAACCGCAAGGGCGTGCGCGAGCGGAACATCGGCTGGCGCATCGACTACGTCCTGATCTCGCCGTCCTTGCGCCCGCGCCTCGAGGCGGCGTCGATCCACGCGGACGTGCTCGGGTCGGATCACTGCCCGGTCTCGATCGACCTGTCCTGAAAGCGGCGGCGACGGTCCGAAGGTTGCACGGTCGGCCGGCAGCGGTCCGAATCGTTGCATCCCGGAAGCTCGCGCCCTCGAAGGACACCACGAGACATGCAGAACGCCCGCTTCGGTTGGTTCGCGCTGGTTGTCAGCGTTGTTCTCGGCGGGACGGCGGTCGTCGCGCCGGCGACCACCCCCTTCGCCCTGCCGGCGGCCGCCGCCGCTGAGATCACGCCCCCGGAGGTCCGCGCGCTCGAGCACACGGTCCAGCCCGGCGACTCGCTCGCGCGCCTGGCCGCCACGTACCGGCGCGAGGCCGGCTGGTACAGCCAGGTCGACCTGCTGGCGGCGATCCGGCAGGCCAACGGGCTGGAGTCGAGCAACCTGCTGCGACCCGGCCAGCGCCTGGCGATCCCCATGCACGTCGAGAGGCCACACCCGCGCGCCGCCAGGCCGACCCACGACGGCGCCGCGATGCGCGGCCTGTATCTGCCCGCGGCCGCCTGCGCCTCGGCGAGCGTGCTGGCCAGGGTCGACAGCTTCATCGTGGCCGGCGGCAACGGCGTGGTCTTCGACGTGAAGGACATCGATGGCGGCCTCAGCTTCCGCAGCGCCGTGCCCCTGGCCGCGGCCAACCGGGGCCGCGCCGCCCCGGCGATCGCCGACCTGCGCGAACTGGTCACGCGCCTGCACGCGCGCGACCTCTGGGTGGTGGCCCGCATCGCCATCTTCCTGGACGGCGAACTCGGCCGCTTGCGCCCCGACCTCGCCCTGCGCGGCGCCGACGGCGAACCCTGGACCGAACGCGGCTGCACCTGGCTCGACCCCGCCCATCCCGAGGTCCGCGCCTACCACCGCGACCTCGCCCTGGAACTCGCCCACGCTGGCGTCGACGAGGTCCAGCTCGATTACGTGCGTTTTCCGACCAACGGCTGGCGCGGCGACTGGCAGGGCGACCTCGCCGCGACGGCCGCCCGCCGCCGTGAGGTGATCACCAGCTTCGTGGCCTCCGTGCACGACACGCTCCGCGCGGTGGGCTGCGTGCTGTCGGCCGACCTCTTCGGCATCATGGCCTGGGACCGCACGGAAGACCTCGCCCTGACGGGCCAGCACGTGCCGAGCCTGGCGGCGCACCTGGACGTGATCTGCCCGATGATCTACCCGTCGCACTTCGCGCCGGGTTTCGAGGGCATCGCGCGGCCGGGCGACGAACCCGCGCTGTTGATCGAGGCCGGTGTGCGCCGCTTCCAGGAGCAGGCCGGGCCGGGCACGCCGGTGCGGCCGTGGCTGCAGGCGTTCCCCTGGCGGGTAAGCCGCTACGACGGCAACTACGTGCTCGTGCAGGTGGCCGCCGCCGAGCAGGCGGGCGCCGCCGGCTGGTGCCTGTGGAACCCCTCGGGCCGCTACCACGTGGCCCAGGCGGCGTTGCGCGCGGGGCTGCCGACCCTGGTGGCCGTGGCCGAGCCTTGACCCGGCGGGCCTGAGCGCGCAGAGTGAGGGCGCGCCGCGGCCCCCGGTCCGCGCGGCGGCAGCCTCCGCACCCTGGCCCCGCGGCCCCGCGCGCCGCGTCGCGAACTTGAGCACCTACCTCCGCATGCTCCGCCGCATCCGGCCGTACCTGCCCCAGGTGGTCGGTTCGGTGCTTTTGACCGTCATCTGCTCGCTGGCCACGAGCGCCACGCTGGTGATGACCGGCCCGACGCTCGAGGCCATGTTCCGCGTCAACCAGGGGGCGGCGCTGTCCGGCGGCGTCGTGGATGCGGACGGCGAGGTCGCACCCCAGAGGAACGCCCGCCCTGGCCCCGGCGCGGTGCAGGGCCTGCGGCAACGCGTCGACGACGCCCGCACGGCGGCCAGCGCGCGGCTGCTGGCGGGCGAGCCGCTGGCGGCCTTGCAGCGGGTCGTGGTCGTGATCTTCCTCCTCTTTTTTCTGAAGAACCTGACGCAGTACTTCGGGTCGGTGCTGATGACCTACGTCGGGCAGCGCGTGATCAAGGACATGCGCGACGACATCTTCACCGCGCTGCTGCACCTGCCGCTGTCGTTCTACCACCGGCACCGCGGCGGCGAACTGATCAGCCGGGCCACCAACGACGTGCAGATCGCCAACAAGACGGTCAACGTCAGCTTCACGAACCTCGTGCGCGACCCCTTGCTGATCGTCTCCCTGTTCGTGGTCTGCCTGTACATCAGCTGGCAGCTGACCCTGGTCGCGCTGCTGGTCCTGCCGCTGTCGATCAGCGTGATCGTGCGCATCGGCAAGCGCCTGCGCCGCTACAGTCACCGCCAGCAGGAGCGCCTGGCCGACCTCACCAGCGTCCTGCAGGAGACCGTCTACGGCATCCGGGTGGTGAAGGCCTTCGCCATGGAGGCGTTCGAGAAGCGGCGGTTCCTGCGCGAGAGCGAGCGCCTGTTCCGCGAGGTGTTCAAGATCGCCCGCACGTCGCGCCTCAGCTCGCCGCTGTCGGAGCAGCTCTCGGCGATCGTGGGCATCTTCATCCTGTGGTACGGCGGCCGGCAGGTGCTGGTCGACCAGACCATCGCGCCGGCCGACTTCATCGTGTTCATCATCTGCCTGTTCTCGATGGTGCACCCGATCAAGGAGCTGAGCCAGGTCAACAATGCGATCCAGGAGGGCATGGCCGCGGCCGACCGCCTGTTCGAGATCCTCGACGCGCCGCCCGAGGCCGTCGACGACGCCGGCAGGCCGGACCTGCCGCCGGTCCGAGGCCGCGTCGAGTACCGCGGCGTGAGCTTCCGCTACCTGCCGGACGTGCCGGTGCTGCAGGACGTCGACCTGCGCGCCGAGCCGGGCGAGGTGATCGCGCTGGTCGGCAGCAGCGGCTCGGGCAAGTCGACGCTCGTGGACCTGCTGCCGCGGTTCTACGAGCCGCAGTCGGGCGCCGTGCTCATCGACGGGCGCGACGTGCGCGAGGTGAGCCTCACCTCGCTGCGGCGCAGCCTGGGCATCGTGACCCAGGAGGTGATCCTCTTCAACGACACCGTACGCGCCAACATCGCCTACGGCCTCGAAGGGGTCGACCCCGCCGCGGTCGTGGCCGCCGCCCGCGCCGCCAACGCCCACGAGTTCATCGAGCGATTGCCGGAGGGCTACGACACCGTGATCGGCGACCGCGGCACGCGCCTCTCGGGCGGCCAGCGCCAGCGCCTGAGCATCGCGCGCGCCATCCTCAAGAACCCGCCGCTGTTGATCCTCGACGAGGCGACCAGCGCGCTCGACACCGAGAGCGAACAGCTCGTGCAGGAGGCCATCGACCGCCTCGTGCAGGACCGCACCACGTTCGTGATCGCCCACCGCCTGTCGACCGTGCGTCGCGCCGACCGCATCTACGCGCTGCGCGAAGGCCGCCTGGTGGAGTCCGGCACCCACGAGGAGCTGCTGCGGGCCGGCGGCGTCTACGCCGACCTCTACCACCTGCAATTCCGCGACCAGGAGCGCTCCGGGTGACCGGCCGCCGACTGCTCGTGATCAACACCAGCCGCAGCTGGGGCGGCACCGAGCACTGGGCGGTGCAGACCGCGGCCGGTCTGGCGGCGCGCGGCGCCCAGGTGCGCTTCCTCTGTAGCAGCGACGTGGTGGACGCGCGGGCCGCGCGCGCCGGGCTCGACGTGGGGCGCCTGCGCCTGGCCGGCGACCTCGAGCCGCGCGGGATCTTGCGGCTGGTGAGCGAGGTGCGCCGCCTGCGCCCGCACGCCGTGATCGCCACGCGCTGGCGCGAATCGCTGCTCGGCGGCCTGGCCGTGCGCCTGGCGGGCCGGCCCCGCCCGTGGCTGATCATGCGCCTCGGCCTGCGCCTCGTGCCCAGGCAGGACCTCAAGCGGCGCCTGGTCTTCCGCCTGGCCGACCGGGTCATCGTCAACGCGCCGGAGATCCGCAAGGCGCTGCTGCAACGTTCCTGGATCGACCCCGCCCGGGTGGTCGTCATCCTCAACGGGCTCGACCTCGCCGCCTGGCGTCCCCGCTGGGAGCCCGGCCCGGCGGCCGCCGGCGCCCGCCTGCGCGAGCGGTTCGGCATCCCGGCCGACGCGCCGTTGCTGGTGAACGTCGGCGCCCTCACGCCGCAGAAAGACCACGCCGGGCTGCTGGCCGCCATGGCCGAGCTGCGCCGCGCCGTGCCCGACGCCCGCCTTTTGATCGTCGGCGAAGGATTCCTGCGCGGCGATCTCGAGGCCCTGCGCGCGCGCCTGCACCTGCAGGACCACGTGCTGATGCCCGGCTTCCTGGACGACGTCGCCGCCGCGCTCGCCGCCGCCGACCTCTTCGTGCTCTCGTCCGACAACGAGGGCATGGCCCGGGCCTTGATCGAGGCCGCGGCCAGCGGCTTGCCCGCCGTGGCCACCGATGTCTCGGGCAGCCGCCTCGCGGTCCGCGAGGGCATCAACGGCCGGGTCGTGCCGCCGCGCAGGCCAGGGGCGCTGGTGGCCGCGATCGGCGAGGTCCTGTCCCTGCCGGCGGCGGACCGGCAGCAGATGGGCGAGGCGGCCCGGCGGCTGGCCGAGCAGCGCTTCGACCAGGCGCGCATGCTCGACGAGGTCGAAGCCGTGCTGCGGGGCGAGGTGGTCGACGCCTGGCTGCCGGGATCGCGGGGCTGACCAGATCCAGGCTCAACTTCCGCTGGTTCTTGCCGATATCTTTCCCGTGACACCACGTCTCACGGGAAAGGCCCCCATGGCGGTCCTCGAACAGCTCGTCTTCGGATACCAGGCCGGCGCCGACCAGCGGCGCGGTATCCTCGGCCAGTCGCCGGGATTGACCCGCGACTGCGCCCAGGAGGTCGTGCGCCTCTGCGAGGGCTGGGGGGCGGTGCCCGCCGAGGGGCTGCGGCGGTCGGTGCTGCTGTCGTTTCCGCTGATCACGCGCCTGCCGACGCTGCCGGGCGAACTGTACGCGGTCATTCGGATCTGCGAGGGTTTGCAGCCCGTCTACCACGCCGTGGTGGTCAACCTGCAGACCTACCAGCAGTTCGACCTCAACCCGTTCACGCTGGCGCAGGAAGACATCTTCGTGTCCGCCTGGGAAGCGGGCCTGGAGATGAGCCGGCGCGAGGTCGCACCCGGGGCGCTGGCGCCACTGGTGTCGCCGCCGCCCGGTCCGGCCGATCTGGGCAGCGTCGACGAGGCCGTCCGGCAGATGCTCGCCAACCAGCGCCTGCTGTTGCCGCTCGAACGCAGCGGCAGCGACAGCGATCGATTCCTGGCGTTGACCGTCGCCTGCCTGCCGCGCGTGTTGCGGCAGGACCTGCGCTTCGCGTCCTGGGCGCCGAGCGGCACGAATCGGTACTCGCTGGCGGCGACGTATCGCGAGATGGCCATGTTCACCTCGTGGCAGCCGTACCTGATGACCAGCATCGTCGGCGACATCGGGCCGACCTGCGACGAATACCTCGCCGGTGTTCGCCGATGCCTGCGCGACGGCGACCTGGCGAGCCTCGAGCGGCTGAGCGCGAGCAGCCGCGTCGAGCTGAGCCGCCCCGGATCCGGCCTGCGGCGGGCCAAACCGCAGGCGGTGGCCGCCACGGTCGACGAACGCACCGCCCGCAAGGTGGAGCAACGGCAACGCGGCCGCGCTCTGGCGCCCGGTTTCGTCGGCGCCGGCCGCGGCATGGGCGGCGCGTCGCCAAGGCCGCCGGCCGCGCCCAGCGCCCGCGGCGCGTGCGGCGACAAGCGGCCGACCCGACCCCGCCGCCCGCGGCGTTTCCAGCAGCATCACGCCGGCCGCACTGTCGCCGTCATCCTGGCCGTGATGATCCTCATCGCCGGCGGCTACTACCTGTGGCAGACCAGCCACGGCCGGCCGCTGCCGGCCACGTCGCCGCCGCCCGACTTCAGCCTGCGCCTCGATGCTCGGCATCAGATCGTCGACGTGGCCCACCTCTACCGGCGCCTGTTCGACGTCCCGCAAGCGGCCGGGCAGGTCGAGGTCGCGGCGATCGATCAGGATCGTCGGCGTCGCGGCCTGGACGCGCTATTGCAGGCGGGCCAGCTGCTACGTTCGCAGGGGCAGGACTACCTGCACGCGGCGGACCAGGTCCTTGCCGGCGTGCCGCAGGCGGGCGACCCGGCCCCGTTGCAGGAACGCGGCCAGCGCCTGGCCGGCGAGCTGCGACGCCTGGCCCTGGCGCAGGTCTCCTGGCAGGAGCAGATCGACTGGCGCGACCTCGCCGACCTGTCGCGACCACGCCTGCAGGCCCGCCTCGACTCGCTGCTCCAGCAACGGCAGCAGCTCGATACGCTCGAGCCTGACCTCGGCGATGTCCGGCAACTGCTGAGCGGGATCGACGCCCGCGCGCGCGTCCTGGGGGGACTGGTGACGCTCGAGTCGATCCTCGCCGAGCCCAGCTGGCAGCCCGACTGGGAGCGGCGCGTGCACGCGGCCGTCGACCAGCTCGGCGCCGCCCGCCAGCGGCGGGTCCGCCAGCTGCGTGACGACGCGTTCCTGCTGTACCGGCTCAAACGCGCCGAACACGCCACCGATTTCGCCAGCCTGGCGCTCGTGCCCGACGATCTCTTGTGGCAGGATCTGACGCCGGCCGTCGCCGACATCCTGCCCGAGGTCCTGGCGCGGGCCACGGCGGATCTGCCGGACGAACCGCCGGCGCTGCTGCGGGCCACGGCGGCGCTCTACGCGGCGCTGGCGCGGGCGGCCTCGCCGCAGGCCGCGTCGGCCGACCTGCGCGTGGCGGCCGAGGAACTGGCGCACAACCGCGCCGTCCTGTTCGACCCCGCCGTCTACGGCGACCACCTGGTCAGGCTCCGGTTCCGGTTGATGCAACGGATGCTGGCGGAAGGAACGCCCCGCGACGGCTTGCCCGACGTCTGCTTCGGCGGCGGTGAGGCCGCCGAGCATCTCGCCTTCCACGACCTTGCCGCCTCCCAACCGTCGGCGGGCGCCTGGCAGGTGGCGGCGGCGAGCTTCTCCGAGCCGTTCCTGCGTCGCTGGGCGTTGCATCGCGCCGGCGCGGCCGCGGTCGCGCAGACGGCTGCCCAGCCTCGGGATTGACACCTCGGCCGATCGCGCGACGCTCAGCCGCGATGTTTCAGGCGATCTCCCAGGGGCAACCGATCCAGCTCGGGTAGATGGTCGATGATCCAGTCGGCGTCGTCGAGTTCCCCCGCGTCGGCGAACCCGTAGCTGCAGCCGACGGTGGCGGCGCCGATGGCCCGGCCGGCCTCGATGTCGTGGCAACGGTCGCCGACGACGGCCACCGCCGAGAACCCGCGCGCGAGGTGCTCGACCATGCCGGTCTTGTCGCGCGCGAGCCGCCGGCGCACCGCGTGTTCCAGGCACAGGCAGCGCTCGAACCAGCGATCGAGCCCGTGCACCGCGATGACGGCCTCGAAGTACGGTTGGGCCGCGTTGCTGAACAGCGCCAGGCGGTGGCCCTGGGCACGCAGCGCCGCGAGCGTCTCCTCGGCGCCGGCGTAGAGCCGCGACTCGCCGCGACGCAACGCCGCGACCTCGGCCCTGGTCGAGCGCACCTCGAACTCGCCGGCGAACGCGACGCGCAGGTGCTTGGGGACGGAATCCGGCGCGAACGCGGTGCGGAAGAAGGCGCTCGAGGGCAGGCCCATGGCCAGGCCGATGCGCTCGCGGTCGGGTTCGGAAACGGGCAGCTCGAAGTGCCGGTAGGTGTCGATCAGGCCCTCGGCCACCGCGTCGATGATGGCGCGCTGGCCGTCGACCAGCGTGCCGTCCGTGTCGAAGACGATCACGCTGCCGCCGTCGCCGTTCATCAGCCCTCCATCCGCGCCTTGAGCGGCGTGATGACCTCGTCGAGGTCGGGGAAGCGGCCTTCCGCCTTCTTGGAGAAGACCAGCGCGCCGTCCGCCTCCACCTCGAAGACCCCGCCGCTGGACGGGATCAGCGTCGCGGTCAGTCCCAGCTTCTTCTTGATCTCGGCGGCCAGACCGGCCGCCTTGGGCTCGTAGTTTCAGACCCGGCAGTACTCGATGCTCACCTTCATGGCCGGTCGCCTCCGCGTTGCCGCTGTCGGCTGAGTGGCGGCGAGGGCGTCGTCGCTTCCGCCGCTCAGAACCGGATCAGCGGTTTGGGCCAGGCCGCGAGGGTCTCCTCGAACCCGGGACCCGTGAAGTCTTCGATGTGGACCACGGACTCCTGGGCGCCGCCCAGGATGACGTCCAGGATGCGGTCCTGGATGCCGTTGCTACGGTCCTCGAGCAGGTTGCGCGTCGTGTACCAATCCTGGAACAGGCGGCGTCCGATCACGCTGTGCAGGGTCAAGCCGTTGACGATCATGCGGTCCATGGCCTGGATGCGGAAGTTGCCCTGCTTCAGGCCGAACAGGATAACGTCGCCGCCGCGGCGTGTCGACTGAATGGCGTTGTTCACGCTCGGGTTGAAGCCGGCCATCTCGAGGCTGACGTCCGCTCCGATGCCGCCGAAGGCCTCGCGCACCTTGCGCACGAGGTCGCGGTCGGCGCTCCAGCCGTTGCGGGCGGCGTGTTCGAGGTCCACGGGGATCACGTCGTCGGCGCCCAGGCTGCGCGCCATGGCCATGTTCTTGGCCTGAGGCTCGATGCCGATCACCCGCGTGGCGCCCAGCGCCCGGGCGACCATGATCACGAACAGGCCGATGGTGCCGCAGCCGAAGACCGCCACCGACCGGCCGCGCAGATCGGCGACAGACGCGGCGTGCACCGCGTTGCCGAACGGCTCCTGGACGGCCGCCACCTCGAGCTTGATCTTGCGCGGGTCGGTGGGCCACAGCGTCTGCGCCGGCAGCTTGATGTATTCCGCGAAGCAGCCGTCCTGGCCGATGCCGATGATGATGTCGTTGGCGCAGATGTGCGTCTGGCCGAGGCGGCACTGGTAACACACGTTGCAGATGATGTGGCTCTCGGTCGAGACGATGTCCTTGGGCCGGTAGCCGTACTGGCGCCGGGCGCGGTCGCCCACCTCGACCAGCTCGCCGATCATCTCGTGGCCGATCACGCGCGTGGTCTTGTCCTCGCGCTTGAGGCTGTCGAAGATCATGCCCTTGAAGGCGGTGCGGCTCCAGATGCCACGGTCGCTGCCGCAGAAGCCGGCGTAGATGACCTTGACGATGACCCGGTCGGCGTCCAGGGGGTCGTGGTCCGGGTCGAGCACGGGGCGCGGCACCGAGCGCTTCTCGAACCCGCGGGTCGTGTCCCAGGGCATCGTCGATTTGTCGTAGACCAGGGCGAGCATCTGATCGCGTGACACGGGCGGACCTCCGGAACGAGCCAGGGTCGCAGCGGCGGGGCGGACCACAGCCCCGGGGTGCGGCGCCGCCATGATAAATCCCCGACGTGGCCCGGGCAAATGCCGGTTCACGTCGGGGATGGGCGGATGTCGCGGAGGATCAGTTCAAGCGGCGGTCGTGCGCGTCCTCGTCGGCCCAGGGGTCCTGCCAGGTTTCCCGGCCGGTCGACTCTTCCTCGGCGAGCAGCTCGTCGAGGGAGACCATGTCCGGGCTGGACAGCTCGTCGGCCTGCGGCGCGCTCGGCAATTCCAGGCAGCCATGGGCGCGCAGGTCGCCGAGCAGGCGATCGAGTCCGCCAACGAGGCTGTAGCCGCGGGAGGCGCCGCTCAGGGCCTCGACCTCGCGACGGGCCGACGGCGGCGCCGCGACCATCGCCGTCCGCGGCACACGCACCGGATCGGGGGTGTCCTCGTCGTCCAAGAGGCCCTCGCGCTCGCGATAACGCTGCATGATCTCGTCGGCGAGATTGAAGTAGGCGCGGCTGCCGCTCGAGCGCCGGTCGTAGATCACGCTCGGCTTGCCACGCATGGCCATCTCGCTGAGTCGGGTCGTGCGCGGCACGGCGTTGTCCAGCAGCACGGGGCCGAACTCCTCAGCCACCTTGGCGGCCACGTGGCGACCGGTTCGCGTGTTCTCGCTGAGCATGGTCAGGAAGATGCCCTCGAGCTCCGGCCCGCCGAGCGGCTCCTGGCCGCGCGCTTCGTTGAACGTGTCGAGCGCGCCGAGCAGCGCGCCGAGCGAGTCGCGGCAGAGTTCCTCGGCCTGCACGGGCACCAGCACGCCGTCGGAGGCCTGCAACGCCGCGCGCGTCGGCGAACCGAGGTGCGGCGGGCAGTCGATGATGATCGTGTCGTAGAGGTTGCGTGCCCGATCGACCTGCTGCACGAAGACGTCCGGGCGCGTCTGCAGCAGCGACAGGTAGCGCTCTTCCTGCTTGATGTCGGCGATCGCCGAGGTCACGTAGAAGAGGTCCTTCAGCGGGCTGGGGCGCGCCAGGTCGGTCAGTGCGGCGTCGTGGTCGAACAGGTCGAGCAGGCCGCCCGAGTCGGTGGCGCCGCCGCCGAGGATCCGGGCCACCCCGCACTGCGGGTCGACCCCGATGATCAGCACGCTGTGCCCCGACAGGGCGTAAGCGGCGCCGAGGTTGACGGCCGACGTGGTCTTGCCCACCCCGCCCTTGCGGCTAACCAGGCTGATCACCCGGGCCGAGAGGGTGTTCCAGGGGGTACGGCGCTTCAAGGCTGCGGGTTCGGGGGTCAGGCGGGCGGGCTCCATCGATGCCACTCCTTGGCTCCGGGTCGTGCTCAATCCCTGCACCAGGTGCGACCGTCCTTGGTCGACAGCGGGCACTCTAGTTGACAGCTTGACGGGGTGGCAAGGTCAAAATTCGTCATTCGTGCAAAAATTCCGACGTGCGTAAAGAAAACACGAGGTCCGGGTGCTTGCGCCGGCGGTGGGATCGGCCGTCTAGCGGTATTGTTGTCGCGCGACCACAAGCCATGGCGCGGAACCCGGATTTGACCCTGCCTCCTCGACGACCATATTTCGAGCGGCGGCGGCAACCGGCCGATCGCCGCGGGAGCCTGGAGGGGTCGATGACCGGCAAGATCGCCGTGGGCGGGATCACGCAGACCGACGAGCTGGTGCTCGTGCGGGTGCTCGGCGCTCATTCCGGGTCCCGTTTCGCCAGCTGCACGCTGAGCGCCCTCGGCGAGGCCGGCATCAACATCGTCTGCTGCGCTTCCTTCTGCGACGATCGCGGCCGGCAGAACCTCGGCCTGGCCCTGCACCACAAGGATCTCGACCAGGCGCTCGGCCTCTTGCAGTCCGTGCGCGAAGCGATCGGCGCCGAGCGCATCGAGGTGCGCCGGCGCTGCACGGCGATCGCCATCTACGGGCCGCAGTTCAGCTCGAGCCCGGCGATCGGCGGGCGCATCTTCGCCGCCGCCGAGCAGGCCGACATCCCCGTGCACATGATCAGCACGTCGTTCACGACCGTGGCGTTCCTGGTCGACACCGACATGGCGCCCGCCGCGCAGACCAGCCTGCGGCAGGCGTTCCTGGTGCCCTGAACGACGCCGCCGCCCGACCGCTAATACCGGAATCCCGACCCGCCGATGAACTCCCGCAGCAGCGACGTGGGCGGCACGACGCTCGCATCGATCGGCAACAGCGTCGCCAGCAGGTCGATCAAGCTGCGCGCGGTGCCGTAGTTCGGGTCGTCGATGCCGACGGCGGCGAGCTTCGGTTCGGCCCAGAGCTTGAGCACGGCCAACTCGTAGGCGAGGCCCGAGTTGAAGAAGATGTCGGCCTCGTTCTGGAACGGGAAGATGTGCCGCTCCTCGCCGGCGCGCACCTTGGGCCAGCGGGCGAGCGTGTCGCCGGCCGAGTAGCCGCGGAACTGCGCGTCGCGCACGATGCGGCGAAACAGCCGGGTGCGCGACGTGCGGATGTAGCTCGTGTTGTCGATGTTCATGTGGCAGAGCGCCGACACGTAGGCCAGCAGCTTCTGGCGGCGCGGCACCGCCGAACTCAGGCGCGGGTTGAGCGCGTGGATGCCCTCGACGATCAGCGGCTGGCCGCGCTTGAGCACGGTCGGTTCCTCGCGCAGGCGGCTGGTGCCGGACTGGAAGTTGAAGACCGGCAGATGCACGGGCTCGCCCGCGAGCAGCGCGTGCAGGTGCTCGTTGAACAGATCGAGGCGGATGGCCTCGAGCGACTCGTAGTCGTAGTCGCCGTCGGCGCTGCGCGGGGTCTGCTCGCGGTCGACGAAGTAGTCGTCGAGGCTCAGCGCGAACGGATGGTAGCCGAGCACGCGCAGCTGCACCGAGAGCCGCTTGGCGAACGTGGTCTTGCCGCTGCTCGAGGGGCCGGCGACGAGCACCAGGCGGCCGTCATCGGGCAGGCCGGCCACCTGGTTGGCGGCTTCCACGAAGACGCTCACGTGGCGGGCCTCGCACAGCTGCACCAGATCCTGGACCCGACCCTGCACGATGTAGCGGTTCAGGTGGCCGATGTCCTGCAGCTCGAGGTCGATCAGCCAGTCGGCGTAGCGCCGCATGGTGTGCAGCAGCTTGGGGTGGCTCACCGTGTCGAGCAGCTTCTCGGGCGCGCCGGGCGGACCCACCTGCAGGATGAAGCCGGGCGCCTCGGGCACGAGGCGGAACGCGCGCACGAAACCGGTCGACGGCAGCTGGCGCCCGTAGAAGAGGTGGTCGGTGCCCTGCAGTTTGTAGAGCTTGAGGGCGTCGCGGCGCAGGTACTGCGCCACGTTGGTCTCGGCCGGGCGGCCCCGCGCGCGCGCCTTGTGGATCAGCGAGCGCAGGCCGTAGACGTGCGGAGTGATCGGCAGGTCGGCCGCCACCAGGTCGCGCATGCGCTGCTCGATGGCCTCGACCACCGCGGGTGACCCGTTCGCTTCCAGCCCGATCAGCCGGCAATACACGCCACGGCCATAACTGAACTCGACCCGCAGCTCGCTGCCGGGGAAGAGCTGCTCGCAGGCGGCGTTCAGGATGAACGTGACGGTGCGCTGGATGGTGGGCGCCGTGCGGCGGTCGCGCAAATGGTAGAGCTTCACCTCGTCGCCGTGGGCGAGGGCCTCGTAGAGGTCGGTGCGGCGGCCGTTGATGGAGGCCATCGCCACCGGGTCGGCGGCGGCGGGCTGCAACTCGCCGCGTCCGCGCAGCAGCTCGACGAGGGTCTGGCCGGGGGCGATGTCGACCCGCTTGCCATCGAGGGTGATCCAGCTGGCGGCTGCGGACATGGTGGTCCTTTCGGGCTCGGTCGAGGTCGGACGCGCGGTTGCTGTTCGGCGCCGGCTGGTTATCATGCTTGCGGATGCATCGCGACGCAACCCGTAGCAGCCGGTTGCGTACGTCGAGATCCGTTGTCAGATCTTCGCGATTCGAAGCAATTCGGGTGCCACGGCTGCCCCGGCGCCGCCCGCGCTGGCCCGGCGGTGATCGGGCGTGTGCCCTGCTCGGCCGCCAGCCCCGAGGTGAAGACGATGAATCGACCGGTCCTGTCGCCGGCCCGCCTGATGGCGGCCGGCATCATCGTGTTGGCCGTGCTCGGCCCTTCCGGCGCCGGCGCCGGCGTGTCGGCTCCGGCCGCCGAAAGCGGCGCCGCGGCGCCCGACAGCGTGCTGGTCCAGCGCCTGGCGCGCCTGCCCGGCGAGCCCCTCGGCCTCGAGGCGGCGATCCGCTCGGCCATCGCCGGCGACACCGCCCTGGCCATCGCCCGGGCCGACCTCGCCGCCGCCGCCGGCGCCGCGTCCAGCCGCCAGGGGGCGTTCGCGCCGGAGCTCTTCGGCCGCGCCGACTGGAGCGGGGACCGTCAACCCACGTCGTCGTTCTTCGCCGGCGCCGACGTGCTGGCGACCGAGCGCACGACGCTGGCGGCAGGCACGAGCCTGCTCCTTCCGACCGGCACCCGGCTCGGCGCCTCGCTGAACACGTCCCGACTGCAGACCAATTCCGACTTCGCCGTGCTGTCGCCCCAGCACGACGCGTCCGGCGAGCTGACGCTCGTGCAACCGCTTCTGAAGGGATTCGGCCCGGCCGCGCGCGCCGATCGCGACGCGGCGCTGGGCGACCTCGAAGGCGCGGGCCACCGCCTCGACGACGCCTGGCTCGCCGTGCGCAGCCGTGTGGAGGCCGCCTACTGGGCGCTGTACGCCGCCGAACGGGATCTGGTGGTGCTGGAACTCGTGCGCGACCAGGCCGCCGCGTTCCTGGCCGAGGTCCGCCAGCGCGTCGACGCCGGGCTGGTGGGGCCGGCCGAGGAGGCGAGCGCCCGCGCCTTCCTCGCGGAGGCCGAGCAGGTCAGGCTCGACGGGTTGGAGCAGCTCGACGCCGCGTCGGATCGCCTCGCGATCCTGCTCGGACGCCGGCCGGCCGGCGCGCAGGCGCGGTTCCGGGCGATCGACACGCCGCCGACGAGCGAGGCGCCCGCGCCTCTGGACCGGTTGCTGACGAGCGCGCTCGAGCTCAACCCGCGGGTGCTGGCGGCCCAACGCGCGGCCATGGTCGCCCGCATCCGCGCCAGGGGCGCCGCCTGGCAGGCGCTGCCGCAACTGGACCTGGTCGGCGCGATCGGCGGCCGCGGCCTGGCCGGCACCGGCCGCGAGGTGGTGGTCGATTTCGGCGGCGGCGGTCCGACCACGCTCTCCAGCGACCTGGACACCGGGCTCGGCGACGGCCTCGGTCAGGTGCTGCGCCGCGAGCACGCCACCTGGACGGTCGGCCTCATGTTCAGCGTGCCGTTGGGTGGCGGCCGCGACCGCGGCTAGCGCGACCGGTTGCGCGCCGAGGTCGTGCGCGCCGAACAGCAGCACGAGGCGCTGCGCCGCGAGGTGGAGGCCGACGTGCGCGCGCTCTACCGCACGCTGGTGCGCAGCCAGGAGCGGCTCGACCACGCCGGCCGCGGCGTGGCCGCGTCGCTCGAGCAGGTGCGCATCGGCAACCTCGAGTACGCCGAGGGCCGCACGACGGCATTCACGCTGGTGCGCCTGGCGGCCGAGCTGGCGGCGGCCCAGCGCCGCTATTCCGACGCGCTCGTGCGCAGCACCACCGCCGCGGCCGGCCTGCGCCGTCTGACCGGCGGCGCTCATCCGGGCGACGGCCCGACCGACACCGACCTGGAGGCGACCAAGCCGTGAGCCCGAACCTGCCGAACCACCGGGTGCTCTCGAGCATCCGCACCCGCCGACTCCTGGCCGCGGCCGTCCTGCTCGGCCACTGCGTCCTGCTGCTCGGCTGCGGCGACGGCGCCCGCAGCGGCGGCGGTTTCCAGATGCCGCCGCTGCCGGTCGAGACCGCCGACGTCGTGACCATCGACCTGGTGGACCGCTTCGCGGCCGTCGGCTCGGTGCTCGCCGACGAGGCCATCACCGTGGTCGCCGAGATCGACGGCAGCGTGGTCGCCTTGCCGTTCCGCGAGGGCGAGGCGATCGCGGCCGGCGCCTTGATCGCCCGCCTCGACGACGCCGAACTCGCCGCCCAGGTGGCGCGCGCCGCAGCCGTTCGCGACCAGCGCCAGGTGGCGCACGACCGCATCGCCCGCATCGTTGGTCAGGGCGCCGGCGCTCCCCAGGACCTCGACGACGCGGCGGCCGCCCTGGCCGTCGCCGAGGCCGAACTCGACCTGGCCCGCGCCCGCCTGGCCAAGACCCGCATCGTGGCCCCGTTTGCCGGCATCTGCGGCCGCCGGCTGGTGAGCCCCGGCGCCTTCCTGCGCGCCGGCACGCCGATCACCGAGCTGGCTGCCGTCGACCGGCTGCGCATCAGCTTCGCGGTTCCCGAGCGACTGCTCGCGCGCCTCGAGCCGGACCAGCACGTGAACGTCACCACCACCGCCTTCGCCGGCCTCACCTTTTCGGGCACCGTGACGGTCGTCGATCCCGTGCTCGACCCCGCCACGCGCAACGCCAGCATCCTGGCGCGCGTCGCCAACCCGGACGGACGCCTGCGGCCCGGCATGTCCGCCGATGTCGAGGTCGTGCTCGCGGTGCGCCGCGGCGCGGTCGCCGTGCCCGCCGAGGCCGTCTTCGCGCAGGGCGGCCGCATGCTGGTCTTCGAGGTCCAGCCGGACAGCAGCGTGGTGCGGCGCACGGTCGTGCTGGGGCTGCGCCAGCGCGACCTGGTCGAGGTCGTCGACGGCCTGACCGCCGGCGTGCGCGTCGTGCGCGCCGGCCACCAGAAGCTCTTCGACGGCGCCCGCGTGCTGCCCATCGTCGACGACGGCGCCGCCGCCACCACCGCCGGAGGCGGCGCATGAAGCTGAGCGAGCTGAGCATCCGCCGGCCGGTCTTCGCCACGGTGATGAGCCTGGTGGTGCTGCTGCTGGGCGTCATCAGCTTCACGCGCCTGCCCGTGCGCGAGTACCCGGACATCGACCCGCCGATCGTCTCGGTCTCCACGTTTTACCGCGGCGCCAGCCCGAGCGTGGTCGAGACCGAGATCACCGACCTGCTGGAGGAGCAGTTCTCGACCATCGAAGGCATCAAGACGATGACCAGCTCGAGCCGCGAGCAGGGCTCGGTGATCACGATCGAGTTCAACCTCGACCGCGACGTGGACGTCGCCGCCAACGACGTGCGCGACCGCGTCTCGCGCGTCGCCGGCCGCCTGCCGCGCGAGGCCGACCGCGCGATCTTCGGCGGCGTGCTCGGCGCCGG
>CAZVWL010000037.1:0-17927 GCA_964630845.1 uncultured Fibrobacteraceae bacterium | reverse complement strand
GAGGGCCGTCCGCTGGCCCTGGCCGTCCGCTACGAGATCTACCTGCAGCGCGGCGGTGAGCCGGCGCGGCTCGTCGACACGGTGGAATCGCAGACCACCTACGTGCTGGCCGCCGAGCGCGGCGTGGTGCAGCGCATCCGGGTCGTGGGCTACGACAGCCTCGGCCGCCCTTCGGTGCCGAGCGAGTGGTCGGACCCCGTCTACTTCGAACCCGTGCGCGGCAGCCCGGGCGACCCGAACCGCACGCCGCCGTCGGTGCCGTCGCTCAGCCCGAACTACCCGAATCCGTTCAATCCCGAGACGCGCATCGCCTACGGCGTGCCCGAGGGCACCCCGGCGGGCACCCGCATCGCCCTGGAGATCTACAACCTGCGCGGCCATCGGCTGCGCACGTTCCCGGTCGTGGCCACGCCGGGCTGGCACGAGGTCACCTGGAACGGCCTGGACGACCGCGGCCAGATGCAGTCCACGGGCACCTACATCACGCGTTACGTCTGCGGCGACCGGGTGGAGATCGCCAAGATGACGATGGTCAAGTAAGACCCCGCCGTCGATCGACCGGCTTTCGCATCGCGCCCCGAGGCACTATCTTGGGGCGCGGCTTTTTTTGCCCCGCCTTGCCGGGGTCCGCCAGCCACGTTTCGACCAAGGATGGCTCATGCAAGACGAATCCGCGCCGAAGCCCCCCAGCCTGATCAAGCTCGGTCGACTCGCCAATTTCAAGCAGTTCGACAAGCTGGCCGAACTGTGGCCCGACGCGGTGGCCAATCCCGAGTTCCCGGCCGAGGATCTGCTCGCGCTGGCGGGCCAGGTGTTCCGGCTGGGCGAGCGCAAGCTGGCCGACACGTTCGCCAGCACGCTGATCGAGCAGATCGAGGGCCGCGAGGGCATGGCGGCCGCCCTGGACGCCGCCCGCGAGGGCGCGCGGCAACTGCCCACCGACGCGCCCGCCGTGCGCACCCACCTGCACCGCCTTTACCTGCTGGCCAACCCCGACTTCGACGCCTTGCCGGCGCTGCTGAACCTGCTGGCCGGCCCGACCGCCGACCAGGGCGCCGCGGTCCGCCTGCTCGATCGCTACTGTTCCCTGCAGCCGGGTCGGTACCTGGTGGACTACAACCAGGTGGACCCCGGCGTGGTGGAGGCCGTCGACGGCCAGCGCGGCATCCTGCAGGTGCGCTTCGCCGACCGCCGCCACGAGTACGGGCCGTCGACGCTGGAGAAGGCGGTCGCGCGCCCGGACGACTTCTTCCCGGCCCTGCTGCTCTACCGCCCCGAGCGCCTGCGCGACCTCGCCGCCACCGACTCCACGGCCTTCGTCAAGCTCGCGATCCAGGCCGACATCGACGGCTTGCTCACCTACAAGAACCTCAAGCAGCATGTGATCAAGCTGCTGGGCGAGGCCGGCTGGCAGTCCTGGTGGAAGGACCACCGCGAAACGCTGCGCCGCGAGCCGACGCTGAGCGTGGGCTCCGGTTCGCAGCCCACGTTCTCGATCCGCCGGCAGGCCGACCGCTACGAGGACCGCCTGCGCCGCCAGTTCGACCGCATGACGCAGCCGCTGGACCAGCTCAAGCACGTGATGGCGTACCTCGACGAGTCGACGCGCAAGGACGAACGGTTCGGCGCCGACCCCGAGCTGCTCAAGCACTTCGGCAACGGCGCCGCCCGTGTCGCCGTGGCCGCGCTGGCCACCCAGCCGGCCGTGGCCCTGGCGGGGCTCGCCGTGCACGCCGCCGCCGCCGCCCACGGCGCCGAGGTCGCCCGCCCCAACCCGCGCGCCGCCCTGGCCGTGCTCGCCCGCATCCCGGACCGCGGCAGCCTGGTGACCGAGCTGCCCGAGTCCCTGCTGATGACCACGCTCGATTACCTGCGCGAGGCCCAGCCCGACCACTGGGCCGCGGTCTGGACCGCGGTGCTGCCGCGCGCCGGCAAGCGCCTGTGCGACCAGCTCGCGCGCGGCCTGATCGACGGCGGCCGCCACGAGGATCTGCGCGCCGCGCTGGTGCAGGCCCTCGAGCGACCGACCTCCAGCCCCGAGCTGGTCACCTGGCTGTGGCGCAGCCGACACGCCACCGGCCCGCTCGCGCGCACGCTCGGCGACTTCGCCGAGCTGACGCCCTTGCGCTGCCTCGAGGCCCTGCTGGTGATGACCAACGCCGTCGGCCACCTGCTGGCCGTCAGCGGCGAGGAGCGTCACCTGAAGGTGCTGGAAACCGCGCGCGCCGACCTCACCTGCGCCAAGGCCCAGCCGCTGCTCGCGGTGATCCGCGCCGCCTCGCCGCCGGAGCTGATGCGCCTGCGCGCGTTGATGGAGAACAACGACGGCCTGAACCCCGCGCTGCGTTCGCGCCTGAAGCTCATGATGCGGGCCGAGCACCCGCAGCTCTTCCACGAACAGACCTGGCCCTGGCAAGACGAGTCGATCATCTACACGACCGAAGAGGGTCGCCGCCGCGTCCAGTCTCAGCTGCAGCACATCATCGACGAGGAGATCCCGGCCGTCGCCCGCCAGATCGGCGAAGCGGCCGCCCACGGCGACCTCTCCGAGAACAGCGAATGGACCGCGGCCCTCGAGAAGCGCGACCAGCTCGCGAGCCGCGCCACCACGCTCGAGAGCGAGCTGAAGCGCGCGCGGATCATCGATCTGGACACCGCCGCCTCCAGCTACGTCACCGTCGGCACCCGCGTCACCACGCGCGAGCTGGGCACGGGCCAGGAGCAAACGTTCGCGTTCCTCGGACCGTGGGACGCCGACGCCGAACGCGGCATCCTGTTCTACCGCGCCCCGCTGGCCCTGGCCTTCATGGGCAAACAACCGGGAGAGACGGCCGTGTACGGCGACGGGCCGGACCGCCGCGAGTTCGAGATCCTGGCGGTTGTGCCGGCGATCGAGTGACGGCGACCGCTCAGGCGCCTCGTGGGAAGCTGGCGTACACCGCCGCCTGGTCCTGCGGCATCACGACCAGGTCGGCGATCGCCACGTGTGGCGGTCGCGTGGCGCAGAACAGCACGCAGTCGGCGATGTCGGCCGCCTGCAGCGGCGGGAACTGGCGATAGACCGGCGCCGCCCGCTGGTCGTCGCCATGGAACCGCACCAGCGAGAATTCCGTCTCGACCATGCCCGGGTCGACGCTCGACACCCGCACCCGCGTGCCCAGCAGATCCAGCCGCAACCCCTGCGTGATGGCCCGCACGGCGTGCTTCGTGGCGCAGTAGACCGCCCCGCCCTGGTAGACCTGGTGCCCGGAGATCGAGCCGATGTTGATCACCTGGCCGCGGTCGCGCGCCACCATGCCCGGCAACAGCGCGCGCGTCATCCACAGCAGCCCCTTGACGTTGGTGTCGATCATCTCCTGCCAGTCGGTGTGCAGCCCCTCGTGCACCTTCTCGAGCCCGCGCGACAGCCCCGCGTTGTTGACCAGCACGTCGACGTGGCGCCAGTCGTCGGGCAGCGCCGCGACGGCGGCCTCGACGGCCTCGCGGTCGCGCACGTCCAACGCCACGGTGTGGGTGGGCGTGGCGAGCGAGCGGGCGAGGTCGTCCAGGCGCTCGGCGCGGCGGGCGATCAGGAGCAACCGCGCGCCCACGTTGGCGAAGGCCTCGGCGCAGGCGCGGCCGATGCCGCTGCTGGCGCCGGTGATGCAGACCAGGGAGCCGGACAGGTCGTGGCGGGGCACGGCGGGGGGTCCTTTCGATCGATGGCGAGGGGCCGTACGCGGTCCGGGTTGCGTGGTTCAATGAGGGCTCGGATCGCAGCACCGTGTTGACGTTATCAGGTGAGGGGGACGCCAACAACGGTCTTCTGACGAGGTCGACTTTCGTGGGCGTGCGGTTGCCAGGGGCCAGCGGTCAACGGCCAGATTCCGTCTATTCTGTACTGATCGTAGCGGCCTGCCCGGTGTGCCGGACGCACCTGCTACTCCAGTAGCCACGTGCCGCCGCGGTATTCCTGGTCTCGGCCGCGACGCTGTGGTATCGTTCAACCATGGACCGGACCACCATCTTCATCGGCCAGATGCGGGATCATCACCGCGACGACTTCGTGCCCGGCACGCCGGCCGCGCGCATCGCGCTCGTCTGGCCGTTGACCCGAGAAATCATATCCCTCAGCAGGAAGCACGATGCTGAACGACGATTACAGAGACATGTTACGCGCCTTGTCCGACGAGGGCGTTAGGTTCCTGCTTGTCGGGGCGTACGCGATGGCGGCCCATGGATATCCCCGAGCCACCATGGACATCGACATCTGGGTCGATCCTACCGCTGCGAATGCCCAGGCTGTGCTGAGGGCCATCGAGCGTTTCGGCGCGCCCCTGCTCGACCTGACCGCCGACGACCTGCAGCGCGAAGGCATGATCTTCCAGATCGGCGTCGCGCCGCGACGCATCGACATCATCACCGAGGCCACCGGGCTGCAATTCGCGGACGTATTCGCCCGCTCGGCCCCGGTGATGATCGACGATCTCGAGGTGCGAGTCCCCACGATCGAGGACCTGATCCGCAACAAGCAGGCCACCGGCCGCATCAAAGACCTGGCCGATGTCGAGGCGTTGCGTGCATTGCTGCCCGACGACGACACCTCGACGGACTCCTAGCCGGCCAGCATTCTGGCCGGCTAGCCTTCAGCGTAACACCGAGATCACCCTGGTCGATGTCTCGCTCAGGCCGCCGCGCGTGACCGTGAGCCGGCCGAGGTAGGCGCCGGTGGCCACCGGGCGGCCGTCCTGGTCGCGGGCGTCCCAATCGATGGCATGGGCGCCGGCGGCCTGCTCGCCGCGCAGCAGGTTGCGGACGCGGCGGCCGCGCACATCGTAGACCGTCAATTCCACCCTCGCGGCGGCCGGCAGCGAGAACGCGAACGACGTGCGTGAGGCGGTCGGGTTGGGCCAGGCGCCGGCGTAATCGACCATGCCGATGGACGTGGCGGCGCCCGGGTCGACCGCCGTGGGCGTGGCCGGCGCGCAGTCGGCACATCCGGAACGGGCGCGGTCGTGGCCCGCCTGGGCCCAGTTGCGGGTGGCGCCCGGCAAGCGCTCGACGCCCATGTCCAGGATGTAGAGATACCTCCCGGTGGCGATCACCATCTCGACGTTGCCATCCTGATCGGTGTCGCTCAGGGCGGCGGGCATGACGGGGCTTTCGCCCAGCAGGTGCGGCCAGTCGCGCGGTGTGGAGCCGTCGGGATTGATCACGTGGACCGAGCCGTCGCCCGACCCCACGATCAGTTGCGGTCGGTCGATGCCGGGGCGAGCCACGCGGCCGATGATGGGTTCGGTGAGCGGTCCGGTGGTGCCTGGCGGCAGGGTCACGGGCCAGCCTGGCAGCGAGGACCCGTCGGGGGCGACGGCGAACACCTGATCGCCCGACGTGAAACAGAGCAGCGGCGAGCCGGCCACCATGATGTCGGCCACGGTGATGGCCGAGGCCGGCGCCCCGGTGCCGCTGGCCAGGGGGAAGGCCGGGTGATACGTCCCGCCGCCGTGGTGGACCAGCGCCACGGTGCCGTCGGTCATGGGGCAGGCGATCTCCAGGTCGCCGTCGAGGTCGAGGTCGACCAGGGTCACGCCGGACGCCGGCTCGAAGGGGCCAAACAGCGCGTGCTGCAGCGAGCCGTCGCGCGCGAGGACGACGACCCCCGGGGTGAACGCGGCCACGATCTCGGTGGCGCCGTCGCCGTCGACGTCGCCGATGGCTGCCCGTCCGGTGACCGTGCCGTTTGGTGGCTGCCAGGGCCAACCGTCGCGCGGGCGTCCGAACTGGCTGAGGACATGGATGGCCCCGGCGTGGGCCGCCACGACCTCGCCGTGGGCATAGCCGGTCACCGGCCCGACGCTCACGTGCACGTCGCCGGGCGCGCCGAGGTCGACGGGCCAGCCCGGCAGCCGCTGCAGGTCGTGGTCGAAACCCTCGACCCGGCCGTCGGTGGTGCCCACGAAGATCTCGAGGTCGCCGTCGCCGTCGATGTCGAACAGCGCGGGGGCCGAGGCCGCCGACGTGGGGCTGATCTCGACCGTGATTTGACTGCCGTCGGTCCGGAAGGCGATGAGGCGCGAGAAGAGGCCATCCCAGTCCAGGGAGGTGACCACGACCTCGCGCAGGCCATCGCCGTCGAGGTCGCCGATGGCCGGCGCCGAATCGATGTCGCGGCCCGGGACGCTCAGGCGGCCGTGCGCCTCGAGCACGCCATAGCCGGGGGCGCCGCGCCAGGTCGCGTTGTACCAGAGGCGCGTGTCCCAGCCGACATACCCCATGAGGGTCACGATGGCGGTCTGGCC
Source organism: uncultured Fibrobacteraceae bacterium (assembly GCA_964630845.1). Taxonomy (GTDB): domain Bacteria; phylum Krumholzibacteriota; class Krumholzibacteriia; order LZORAL124-64-63; family LZORAL124-64-63; genus Glo-17. Next base: position 11,649 of record CAZVWL010000037.1, on the reverse strand, counting down.
CGGGCGCGTGGGGTCGTCGGCCAGGTCGGCCGAGCCCTGCGGGAGGCCGGCTACGGTGCGCATCAATTCGCGGCCGGTCCAGGTGCCGGTCAAGGCGCCGTCGGGGCGGAAGTCCATGAACCTGAGCGACGGATCGTGCGCGAGCAGCACGAACTGGCCCATGGCGTACCGGACGTTCGCCCGCGTCATGCCGGCCTGGTTCGACACCGGCAGGGTCACCGGCGACCACGACGAACCGCCATCCTCGCTGCCGTAGAGGTCGAACTCGTCGTCGGCGGCGACCAGGAGCAAGTCGTCGCCGTCCGGTTGCGCGGCGAGGCTGATGAACTGCATCTCGTAGTCGCGCGACGCAAGGAGGATGGCGGGCGCGAAGCCACCGAGGTGGCCGAATCCCGGCGCGCTGGTCCGCAGGAGTTCGCCTTGCCGGATCTGCTCGCCGACATCGTTGTAGCCGATGCTCATGACCACGTGGGCGCGCTGCGCTCCGCCGGTCTCGCCGAACGCGGCGGCCACCCCGACGCCGGTGAACGCGTCGACGTTCAACTGTGCCTGATGTAGCAGCTGCTCGGGTCCGAAGGGATCGCCCACGGACGGCGAGGCGGCCCAGTACCATTCGAACTCGTCATTGGCGACCTCGAAGACGGCGGCCACACCGATGGCCGTCACGCCGTCGTCACTGGTCGCCAGGTCGTAGCCCTGCAGATACGGGAAGGCGCCGGTCCCCGACAGCGTGATGGCCGCCTGCTCGGTCCAGACCGGCGTGGTGAGGAACGGATCGGTGTGGGCCACCTTGAGCTGCCGCGTGGTCGAATAGAAGGACACCACCAGCCGTTCGTTGGCCGTGCCGCGTCCGACGACCTCGCACAGGGGCAATTCATAGGAGTAGGTCTGGAACGAGTGCGAGAGCTCGGACCAGACGTCGAAGGTGTCGCCGCCGTCGACGCTGCGCAGGACGTAGACCCGCTTGCCGTACCCGAATTCGGGCCTGGCGCTGTAGACGACGAACTGCGTGCCATCGCTGGCGATGGCGATGAAGGGCTGGCTCGGCCCGGTGAAGTCGTGCTCGGGGATGGCAAGCCGGTGGGGGGGATCTCCCCCCATGATGGACGATTGTGCCGAGGTGGCGCCGACGGCCAGCGCGACGACCACGGCCGGAATGACGAGGTGCGAAAGCAACGGGCGCATGTTGGCCTCCTGGGTGTGCGGGACGGTCGCCCGGGTCTGTGGGTGTCGGGTTCTTGCCGTGGAACGCGACAAATGCGGTCGTGGTGGACCACGGCCGATGGAGGGCGGGCGGGTCGCAAGCTCGCGTTGACCGATCTGCTGAAATCGCGATATCATCTCGCGGTTCGACCCCGGCCGTTCCGTCCCGTGGCGCTGGAGGAGGTTCACCGCATGGATCCCCGGTTCAATCGCCCCCCGTCGGGCGCGGACAGCAAGCTCGGCGCCAACACTCAGCAGAAGGCTCATGCCGAGGCCAAGCTCCGCCTGGCGCGCCTCAAGCTCGACGAAGTCCACGACCAGGTGCTCGACGCGATCGTCAAAGGGACCCATCTGGATCAGGCGCTGCAGACTTACCGGAAGAGTATGGTCGCCACCGATCAGATGCTGAAGTCGTACCAGCAAGGCGACCATGGCAAGGTTTGCGAACTGGCACGGGGCTGGGTCTGATCGCGGTGACCTCCGATGCACGTTGGACACCTAACGAGTGAGGGTCGACATGGCAGATCGTCTCGCACAGATGTTCAAGCTGATGAGTCAGCCGAAGAATAGCGACAAGCTGCAGCATGCGCTGAACCGAGGCCAGGGGATGACCGGGCAGATCAAGCCGCCGAGGCCGAACGTCCCGCACCCGCCGCTGCCCATCCCGGCGCCGCCGCCGATTCCCAGAGGATTCATCCAGAACCCACCCCCGCGGCCCACCGTGCCGCACCCCGGATTGCCGATCCCGACCGCTCCGCCGTTGCCGTCGGCGGAGAAGGTCATGCATCAGCAGGTGTTGGCGCGCCTGGAGCGCGAGATCACCCACGCCGCGAAGGAGCTCGATCGATTGCACCAGACCAACCTGGAGGCCATCGGCACGCCGCGCCTGAACGACGCCCTCGCCGCGTTCGAACTGCAGGCGCGCACCGCCAACCTGAAGATGCGGGATTACGACGACAAGCTGAAGTACCTGTGACCAGATCGGCGTGGATTTTCTGCCTCCGATCGAATATCTTGTGATTCCTTCGGAGCGGAATCGATAGGGTTGGAACTCCCTGGCTTTCCGCTCCGCAGCGTCGGCAACGCTGCCGGATCCGGCGGCGCCACCGCCGTCGCTGACGCGTCCGCGCGCTTCTGCGAGCTGACGGACGCCACGCCCGGGTTTGCCCGTTGCCGCCGATTCCCGGCGGGCGTCGGGCTCACGTCGCTCGGGTCGTCCCCAGGAGGCTATCGTCATGTGCCATGGCAAGCTTGTCACGGTTCTTCTGCTTGGTGTGGTCCTGCTGTTCGTCGGTGGTTGCGCCGAGCCGCCGCTGGAGCAACAACAGAGCGCGCAGGCCGCGGTCACCGCGGCCAAGGATGCGAATGCCGAGACGTATGCCGCCGCGGCCTGGCTCGAGGCGCAGGAAGCCATCAAGAGCGCCGAGGCGGAGCTGATGGCCCAGGAGAAGAAGCTGGGCGTCCTGCGTTCCTACGGCCCCGCGCAGGAGTTGCTCGCCAAGGCGCAGGAAGCGGCCGAGCGCGCCGGCCAGGAAGCCCTCGCCGCGAAGGAACAGGCTCGGCGCGAAGCGGAGGCGAAGCTCGACGCTGCCCGCAACAACCTGCAGCTCACGCAAGAGTTGCTGGCCACGATGCCCCAGGGCAAGGATACCCGAGCCGAGATCGAATCGATGCAGCAGGAGCTGCTCGGACTGCAGAACGCGCTGGGTGAAGCGGCCGCGGTCATCGCCACGGAGGATTTCGCGCGCGCCGGCGCTCAGCTCGGTGAGATCGAGAGCAAGGTGGCGGCGATCAAGGCCGACCTGGAGAACGCTCTGGCGAAAGTGGGGACGCGCCGTTGAGCCGCCATGGGCGCCGGCATCGCCGACTGTTGGCCGTTGTGGGCGCCGGGCTGACCATCGTGGCGGCGGCGGCGGCAGGCCTTGTCATCTGGCCGCCGCCGCTACCCGAACAGACCCTGCTCCAGGCGCGCCGTGCCTATGCGTCGGCGCGCCTGGCACCCGGACTCCTGCCGGCCGACCTCGCCCTTGCCGATTCGCTGCATCGACGGCTCGACGACCTTTACGCGGCCGAACGGGGGCGCTTGCTGCGCATCAAGAAGCCCGTGGCGATCGAGGCGACCGCGGCGGCCTTGATCGAGGCCGCCACGGCGGTCACGGCCACCGCGCAGCAGCGCCAGGAGGCAGGCATGCAGCGCCGCCGCCTCGAGCGGCTTGCGCTGGAAGAGCGCCTGGCGCGGCTTGCCGGGCCGGTGGCGACCATGAAGGGCGCGCGCCAGCTGCGGCAGGCGTACCAGCAGGCGCAACTCGACCTGGGCGGTGCGAGGACGTTGGAGTCGCAAGGTGACCTGGCGGCGTTGACGGTGCAACTCGAGGCGGCGTCGCAAGCTGTCGACCGCGCCGAGGTGCTGCTCGACCGTCGCACGGTACGCCTGCACGACCCGTCGTTGCAGCGGCTCTGGCAATCCTGGGTCGACGAGACGATCGCCGCCACGTCGGCCGGCCGCGACGCGATCATCGTGGACAAGTTGCATCGGCGCTGCGTCGTCGTGCGCAACGCCAAGGTCTCGCACCGGTATACGATCGAACTGGGCCGTAACGGTCTGGTGGACAAGCTGCATGCGGGCGATGGCGCCACGCCCGAGGGTCGGTACCGGGTCGTCCGCAAGAACGCGAACAGCCGGTTCCACCGCTCGCTGATGCTGAACTACCCGGACGACGGCGACCGCGAGGAACATCGCCGAGCCGTCCGCTCGGGGCGTGTGTCGAAGAACGTCGGTCCCGGCGGCGCGATCGCGCTGCACGGCCATGGTGGCCGTGATTTCGATTGGACCGACGGCTGCGTCGCGTTGCGTGACGAGGACATGCAGTCGCTGTTCGATCTCGTCGACGTCGACACGCCGGTCACGATCGTCGGCACGGCGCGGCTGCCGGGAGATTGAAGACGGCCATGGACAACGTCAGGTGGAGGATCCGACATGGACAAGCTCGTCTGGCGCCGGTCCGTCTGGATCGTCGCGGCGGCCCCGGTCGTGCTCGCGGCCGCGCTGGTCTGGAGCATGCCCGCCGATGGGCCCGCGTCGTCCGTCGCCGCACCTGCCGCGGAGGTTCGTGGCACGGCGGCCGAGGTGGCCCGGCTCAACCAGACCTTGGCAGGACTGCGGCCCCGAGGGATCTACCTGACGGTCGATACGGTCGCGAACCGACTACAGGTGCGTCGGGGCGGCGAGGTCTTGCGGGAAGCGCTCTGTTCGACCGGCACGAACACCGAATTGCTGGATCCGCAGACCGGAAACCGGTGGGTGTTCGAAACGCCTCGCGGCATTCGCACCGTGCAGAACAAGCGACGCAACCCGGTCTGGACCCGTCCCGACTGGTCGTTCGTCGAGGAAGGCGTCGCGCCGCCGTCGCGCTGGGCGGAGCGGATCGAACGCGGCGTGCTCGGAGCCTGGGCCCTCGACCTCGGCGGCAACTACATGATTCATGGCACCCTCTTCCAGCGGTACCTCGGTCGCAGCGTGACGCACGGCTGCATCCGTCTGGGCGATGCCGATCTGGAATACGTGGCGCGGGTGACGCCGGTCGGCGCTTCCGTGCTGCTCTTCTGAACGCGGTGTCGCGCCTCGTGCTGGCCGTCGGCATGCTCGCCGCCGTTGCGGTCGAAGCGCGGGCCGACCTCGCGGACCCGACCGCCCGCGCAGCCTTCTTGCGCGAAGAGGTCCGACTCGCGCGATCGCGCGCGCTCTACCTCGTCCTGGATCCTGGTTCCGACCGCCTGTTTCTGCGACGTCAGCATGTCGATCTGCTCGACATCCCGGTCCGCGCCCGGGCCGGTCTGCCGCGCTGGGTCGGCGAACGCCAGCTAACCTGGCCTGCGTACCGGTTCACGCTCGTCTCGCCGCTGCCGATGCCCCCACGACCTCGCGTGGATCAGCCGCGCCGCGCGGAAGGCGACACCGCCGCCGCGCCCATCAGCGTGGACGACCTGCAATCGGCCCGCGATCGCTTCCTGGCGCAGCTGCCCGTCGATTTTCGCCTCGAATTCGCGCCGGAGCTCGACGTCCGGGTGTCCGGCTCCGGATCGTCCAGCCCGCTCAACGACCGGTGGCAGCGCGGCCGGCGTGCGCTGAGGGAGGCGTGGCGGAATCTTGGCGATCGTCTGGCCGGCAGACCGCCGCGCCTGAGGCTGCTGCTGGAGATGAGCCCTGACGACGCGCGCCGCCTATACCTCGCGCTGGAGCCGGAAACGGCGCTGCTCGTGGCTCCCCCTCCGGGTGACCGCTAGGAAGACCCGGTTTGAATATCGGTTTTCGACGAAGCTCGTCGCCATCCCGCCGAGTTGTTGAACGTCTCATCGGGGAAGAGAAAAAAACTCGGAATTTCTTCCCTAATCGTGATCATTTCGTAATACCTTTATGCGATACTGATACGACGGTAGACAGCACCCGCTGCCCGCGACGGACGCCGGCGGCGGGTTGCTGCGTGGCCCCAACCCATCCCTGAAGGGTCCCACCATGCGATTTGCCCAGATGATCCTCCCCTTGTTGGCGCTGTCTCTGGCGGGTTCCGCCGTGGCCGGCCATCTCTCGAACGGCCTCGAGGCCTACCTGGCCGAGAAGCACGCCGGCGAGCACGTGAAGGTGCTCGTGGTGCTGCAGGACCAGGTCGACATTCCGGCCATGGACCAGGAGCTGCACGTCACGCGCGCGACCCGCGCCGATCGCCACCATCAGGTTGTCACCGCGCTGCAGGAGAAGGCGCGCGCCACGCAGGGACCGCTGCTGGCCGAGCTGGCCGGCCGCAAGGGCAACGGGATCGTCGATTATCAGTCCTACTGGTTGATCAACGCGATCGTCGTGACCGGCACCGAGGCTGCGATCCGCGACGTCGCCGCGCATCCGGACGTGGACATCGTCGAGCTGAGCCTCGTGCCGCAGCTCATCGAGCCGGTGAAGGTCGACCCGGTCGGCGAGAAGTCGATCACCGGCATCGGCATCACGCCCGGCGTGGTGAACATCGGCGCCCGCCGCGTGTGGAACGAGCTGGGCATCCGTGGCGAAGGCACGATCATCGGCATCCTCGACACCGGCGTGGCGGGCAGCCATCCCGCGCTGGCGTCCCGCTGGCGCGGCAACTCCGCGCCCTGGCAGCATTGCTGGATCGACGTGCTGGGCACCAACACCCAGTTCCCCAACGACGGCCACGGCCACGGCACCCACGTCGCCGGCACGACGACCGGCCTGGCCGCCGGCGACACCATCGGCGTGGCCCCCGGCGCGCTCTGGATCGCGAGCAACGCCATCAACCAAGGCGCCAACCCCGGCTTCGACGCCGATATCCTCGCGAGCCTGCAGTTTTTCACCGATCCCGACGGCAACCCCTTCACCGTCGACGACGTGCCCGACGTCGTGCAGAACTCGTGGGGCGTCAACGAGAACTTCAGCGGCTACGTCGACTGCGACAGCCGCTGGTGGACCGCGATCGACGCCTGCGAAGCGGCCGGCGTGGTCTTGACCTGGTCGGCCGGCAACGAGGGCCCCGGCGGCACGTCGCTGCGTTCGCCCGCCGACCGCGCCACCACCCTCTACAACGCGTTCAGCGTCGGCTCGACCATCGCCACGCCGCCGTACACGATCAGCAGCTTCTCGAGCCGCGGCCCGGCCGGCCCGAACTGCGGCCCGGTGGAGAACCGCATGAAGCCCGAGGTCGTCGCCCCGGGTAGCGACATCTACAGCGCCTACCCGCCCAACGGCTACACGACGATGTCCGGCACCTCGATGGCCGGCCCGCACGTGGCCGGCGTGGTGGCCCTCATGCGCTCGGCCAACCCGAACGTCGACGTGATCACCATCAAGCAGGTGCTGATGGAGACGGCGATCGACCTCGGCGCGGTGGGCGAAGACAACAACTACGGCCACGGGTTCGTGGACGCTTACCAAGCCGTGTTGATGGTCATGGGCGGCCTCGGCTGGGTGGAAGGCCACGTGACCGACCGCGCCACCGGCATGCCGATCCAGGGCGCCCAGGTGACGGTCGTCGGCGGCTTCCAGTCCGCCGTGACCACCGTCGATGGCTTCTACCGCCTCACGCTGCCGGTCGGTCCGGCCACCATCGGCGTTGCGGCGTTCGCGTACGAAGAACTGACGATCAACGTCGACGTGCTCGAGGACATCACGATCACCCGCCCCATCGCGCTGCAGACGTTGCCGTCGGCCACGGTCAACGGCATCGTGTACGCCGCGGGGCAGGCTCCGCACGGAGGCTCGCCGGCTGCCGGCGCGTTGGTCATCGTCCAGGACACGCCGCTGGCGGCCGTGACGACCAACGCGGCGGGCGAGTTCAGCTTCACGCTGCCGGTCGGCAGCGACTACGTCTTCCAGGCGGGGGTCAGCGGTTCGGGCGCGATCAGCCAGACCGTGCCGGTGTACGGCGACCTCGACCTCGAGCTCTACCTCAGCCAGCTGACCCAGGACGGTTTCGAGACCGGCAACTTCTCGGCGATGCCCTGGACCTTCTCCGGCAACGCGAACTGGAGCGTGCAGTCGGCCGAGGTTTATGCCGGCAACCACGCCGCGCGTTCGGGCGCGATCGGCCACAATGCCAACTCGAGCCTGCAGGTCATCGTCGATTGTGGTGCCGGCGGCACCGTGAGCTTCTGGTACAAGGTCTCGTCGGAAGCCAACTACGATTACCTCGAGTTCTACGTGGACGGCACGCGCCGCGACCGCTGGTCGGGCGAGGTCGGCTGGGCCGAGTACACGACCACCGTCTCGGCGGGCGTGCACACCTTCCGCTGGAACTACACGAAGGATTGGTCCGTCGTCGGCGGCCAGGACCGGGCCTGGATCGACAACGTGACCTTCCCCGGCGGCGCGGCGCCTGTTCCGGTCGCGGTCGCCATGCCTTGGGCCCTTGAAGCGACCCTCGACCCGGGCGCAACGACCACGCTGCCCCTGGTGATCATGAACCAGGGCCTCGTGCCGCTGAACGTGACCGCGACCTCGGGCGCCGGCTGGGCCTCGGTCGCGGGCGGCAACGCGACCGTCGGTGCTTACGGCTACGCGATGGCCGAGGTCACGCTCAGCGCGCTGAGCCTGCCCGCGGGCCAGCATACGACGCAGATCACGCTCGCCAGCAACGACCCGGTCAATCCCGCGCTGCAGGTGTCGGTGTCGCTGCTGGTCACCGGAGGGGCCACCGCGGTCTGCGACCTACCGGCGGCGTTCGCGTTGCTGGGCGCGGTGCCCAACCCGTTCAACCCGCAGACCACGATCCACTTCTCGTTGCCCGCGCAGACGCATGCCGACCTCAAGCTCTACGATGTCCAGGGCCGCCTCGTGCGCAGCCTGGTCAGCGGGGTCTTGCCGGCCGGTCTGAACGAAGCGCGCTGGGACGGCCGCGACCACTCGGGCCGCGCCGTGGCCTCGGGAACCTACTTCGCGCGCTTGCAGGCCGGCGGCCAGCACAGCGTGAAGTCGCTGGTGCTCGTGCGCTGACGCGGCGAGCGGTTCGATCATGAAGGCGGCCCCCGTCTCCGGCACGAGGAGACGGGGGCCGTCTGACTTCCGGCGCGATGGGGGGATGGTGCGCCGGCACACCTATCCTTATCCTTACGCTTGTGCCCCGGAAATTGTTGCTGCAGACCGAACGACCTTGTTCACGACGATGTCGAGGGCACTGCCATGACGCGAAACGCCCGCTCGATCCTGCTCATCCTCTTGTCTCTCCACCTCTTGTCGGCACCCGACGCCCGAGCCGGCCACCTCTCGCCGGGCCTGGAAGCCTACCTGGCCGACAAGCACCCCGGCGGCGACGTCTCCGTGCTCGTCGTCCTGCAAGAGCAGGTCGACCTCGCCGCCCTCGACCACGACCTCAAGGCGCGCCGGGCCACCCGTGCCGAGCGCCACGCTCATGTGGTTGGCGCACTACAATCTATCGCCAGGCAGACTCAGGGCCCGATCCTGGCCGACCTCGCCGCCCGCGAGGGCAAGGGTATCACGAGCCACCGGGCCTACTGGCTGCTCAACGCCATCCTGGTGACCGGCAGCGAGGCGGCGGTGCGCGAGGTGGCGGCGCGCGGCGATGTCGACGTGGTCGAACTGAACCTCGTGCCGGCGTTGATCGGCCCCGTGGACGATCGCGGCGCCGGCGCGGGCCAGGCGCCGACCAGCGGCATCGGCATCACGCCGGGCGTCGTGAACATCGGCGCGCGGCGTGTCTGGGACGAACTCGGCATCCGCGGCGAGGGCGCGCTCATCGGCACGATGGACACCGGCGTGGCCGTGGGTCATCCCGCGCTAGGCCCGCGCTGGCGCGGCCACGAGGCCCCGTGGCAGCACTGCTGGCTCGATGCGATCGGCGGCGACACGCAGGCGCCGTGGGACCTCGACGGCCACGGCACGCACGTCACCGGCACGATCTGCGGTCTGGCGCCGGGCGACACGATCGGCGTGGCGCCCGAGGCGCGCTGGATCGCCGCCAACACGATTTTCCAGCTCGGTGGTCCCGAGCTGGACGCCGACGTGCTGGCCAGTTTGCAGTTCTTCACCGATCCGGACGGCGATCCGGCGACGATCGACGACGTGCCCGACGTCGTGCAGAATTCCTGGGGCGTCAACCAGGACTTCGCCGGCTACTACCAGTGCGACAGCCGCTGGTGGCAGGCCATCGACGCCTGCGAGACCGCCGGCGTGGTGCTGGTCTGGTCGGCGGGCAACGAGGGGCCGCAGCCCATGTCGCTACGCTCGCCGGCCGATCGCGCGACCACGCTCGACAACGCCTTCAGCGTCGGCAGCACGCAGCTGCTCCCGCCGTTTCCGATCAGCAGCTTTTCGAGCCGGGGCCCGGCGGGGCCGGATTGCGGCCCACAGGAGCATCGGGTCAAGCCGGAGGTGGTCGCCCCGGGCAGCAACATCTACAGCGCGTTTCCACCGGAGGGGTACTTCGTGCTCTCGGGCACGTCGATGGCCGGCCCGCACGTGGCCGGCGTGGTGGCCCTGATGCGGTCGGCCGACCCCGACCTGGAGGTCGACGCGATCAAGCGCATCCTGCGCGAGACGGCGCTCGACCTGGGCCCGGCCGGCGAGGACAACACCTACGGCCATGGCCTGGTCGACGCGTATGCCGCCGTCGTGATGGTGCTCGGCGGCGTGGGGTGGGTAGAGGGCGCGGTGATCGACCAGGCCGGCGCGCCGATCACGGGCGCGCGGGTCGCGCTGGTCGGTGGCCCCCAGCACGACATTACCGGCGCCGACGGTCGCTATCGCCTGCTGCTGCCGGCCGGCGACGCCGTGCTTCAAGTCGCGGCCTTCGCTTTCGAGGAGGCGACCGTGCCGGTGGCCGTGCCGGCCGACGGCACGGTCGAGCGCGTGCTGATGCTGGCGCGGGCGCCGGCCGCCGTGCTCGAGGCGCGCGTGCTGGCCGTGGGGCAGTCGCCGCCGGGCGCCGTGCCGGCCGCCGGCGCGCGCGTCGTGGTCGAGGGCACGCCGCTCGCAGCGCTAGTCGCCGACGCCCAGGGCCTGGTGACGGCCACCTTGCCGAGCGGCCGCGATTACACGCTGGACGTCAGGCTCGACGGCGGCGGCGGCCTGCTGCGCCAGACGGTGCCGCTGCTGGCCGACCTCGCGCTCGACCTCTACCTCGGGCCCGTGGTGCACGACGGCTTCGAGACCGGCGCGCTCGACCTCTTGCCCTGGCAGACCGGCGGCGACGCGGCCTGGTTCGTGCAGGACCAGATCGTGCGCACGGGCACGTTCGCGGCGCGGTCCGGCGGCATCACGCATGGCCAGCGTTCGGACCTCGAGCTGGTGGTCGACGCCGGATCGGGTGGCGAGGTCAGCTTCTGGCGCCGGGTCTCGTCGGAGGCGAACTACGATTTCCTGGAGTTCTGGATCAACGGCCAGCGCCACGCGCGCTGGTCGGGCCAGACGGGCTGGGGTCGCCACGCGGTCACGCTGCCGGCCGGCGTGCACACGCTGCTCTGGCGCTACGAGAAGGACCCGGTCGCGACCGAGGGGCTCGACCACGCCTGGCTCGACGACCTCGCCCTGCCGACCGACCGCGTGCCGGCGCCGATGCTGGTCGCGGCGCCCTGGACGCTGACCGCCACGGTCACGGCCGGGGCGTCGATCGAGGTGCCGCTGCTGGTGACCAACCAGGGGCAGTTGCCGCTGCAGGCGGTCGCCACGCCGGGGGCGGCCTGGATCGGCGTGGTGCCGGCTGTGATCATGGCCGACCCCGCCGGCTACGCCTCGCTGACGGCGACCCTCGATGCGGGCGCGCTGCTGCCGGGATTGCACACGGCGTCGATCCGGCTGGCGAGCAACGATCCGCTCAACCCGCGCAAGCAGGTCGTGGTCGCCCTGACGGTGACCGACGCAGCCACCGGGGCCGGCCCGCCGCCGGCGGCGTTCGCGCTGCTCGGCGCGGCCCCCAACCCGTTCAACCC
>CAZVWL010000036.1:0-17945 GCA_964630845.1 uncultured Fibrobacteraceae bacterium | reverse complement strand
AGGCCAGGGCCAGTTCGAGACCGCCGCCGAGCGCGAAGCCGCCGATCGCGGCGATCACGGGTTTGCCCAGATTCTCGATGCGCCACATCAAATCCTGCCCCTGCGCGGCGTACCGCTCGGCGCCGGGCGCGTCCAGGCCGGCCAGTTCGGAGATGTCGGCCCCCGCCACGAACGCCTTCTGGCCGCCGCCGGTCAACACGACGGCGCGGACCCCGTCGTCGCGACCCAGGTCGCCGAAAACGTCGCGCAGGGCGCCGACCGTGGCCTGATCGAGGGCGTTGAGCCGATCCGGCCGGTCGATGGTGACCGTCGCGACCGCGCCGGATCGATCGATCTGCAAGCTGGCACTGGACATGCGAGGTTTCCTCCTGTTTGATATCGCCCGGAACCGATGCCTCTTCCGGCGACAGGCTAGTTGCAAGTCGACCGGACGGCCGCAAAATAGTCCCCTCGCGGGACCGGGTTTTGTGGTACCATTGATCCTTGGGAGATGGTGCCCCACGACGGTCATGTCCGCGGTGCCGGGGTTTCCGGGAGGCGTAGGCGCGTGTCTGGTTTGGTGGTCCTCGTGGCGGTGTCGAGCCTGGCGGCTGGTCTGGTCGTCGGCCTTTGGATCGGCTGGCGCTGGCATCGGCGCCGCATGGGCATCGCCCCCGCCGAGGACACGGCCAGCCTCAGGCGGCAACTGCAACGCGCCCAACGCATGGAAGCGCTCGGCATCCTTTCCGGCAGCATCATGCACAGCCTGAACAACCTGCTGTCGGTCGTGCTGGGCCAGGCGCGGCTGGCGCGCGACGAGGTGCCTGTTCGTTCGGACGCCTGGCACAGTCTCGGCCAGGTGATCCAGGCGGGCGAGGCGGCGGCGGAGCTCAGCCGCGAGATCGACAGCTACCAGCGCGAGGCCGATCACGACCGGCACCCGGTCAAGCTGCAACCGGTGGTGCGCAGCACCGTCAAGTTGCTGCGGGACATCCTGCCCGACACGGTGCGCATCGAGACCGAGCTCGACCCGTCGTGCGGCCCCGTGCTCGCCGCCGCGCCGCAGGTCCAGCAGGTGCTGATGAGCCTCTGCAGCAACGCCTACCACGCCATGTTCCGCCGTCACGGACGCATCACGATCAGCCTGGCGCCGTGCACGATCGACAGCGGTCGGCCGGCCGTGCCGCGTGAGCTGGTGCCCGGCGAATACGTACGGTTGTCGGTGGCCGACAACGGCCGCGGCATGGACGCCGACACGCTGCAACGGATCTTCGAGCCGTATTTCAGCGCGCGCAGCCCCCGGCGCGGCGCCGGGCTGGGTCTGACCATGGTCACCCGCCTGTTGGCGGCGAACGAGGGCGTCACCGTGCCCTCGAGCCTGCCCGGTCACGGCACGCGTTTCGACATCTACTTCCCGCTCATCGCGCGGGGCCTGCGGGCGCTACGGCAACGCCCGGCCGCCGCGGCGGCGACAGAGCGAGACCTCGCCGACCAGGATGCGCCGATGCCGCGGACGCCGGCCGTGGCCGCCTACGTCGCCCCCGCCATGGCCAACCTGGCGACCACGACCGACCCGCAGGCCCGTCATGCCAGCGTGATGCTCGTCGAGGACAACGAGATGGTGGCCGGGACGGTGCGCGCCTGCCTGGAACGCGCCGGCATGCACGTCTCGGCGTTCCAGGACGGCGCCGAGGCGGTCGCCGCCTTCGCCGCCGATCCCGGCAGCTACGATCTGCTGCTGACCGACCAGTTCCTGCGGGGGCTGGACGGCAGCGAGGTGGTCGCCGAGGTGCGACGGTATCGGCCGCGCATGCCGGTGATCCTCATGTCGGGCCATCCGGAGGGGATCCTGGCGGCCGATATCGAGCGGCTGGGCATCAACGGTTCGCTCGCCAAGCCCTTCACGCCCAGCCAGCTGCTGGCGGCGGTGCGGGCGCACCTGCGGCCGGAGCTCAAGGCGCAGCAAGGCGAGGCCTAGGCCGCCGCCGCGCTTCTCACTTCAGCACGAACGTCGACAGGAACACGCCGGCCGCCACGGCCGAGCCGATCACGCCCGCCACGTTGGGCGCCATCGCGTGCATGATCAGGAAGTTCTGCGGATCCTCGTGGGCTCCGACCATCTGGCAGACACGCGCCGAGTCGGGCACGGCCGAGACGCCGGCCGCGCCGATGATCGGGTTGATCTTGTCGCGCGTAAAAAGGTTCATCAGCTTGGCGAAGAGCACGCCGCCGGCCGTGGCGACGCCGAAGCTGAAGGCGCCGAGGATGAAGATGTAGACCGACTGCGGCGTCAAGAAGCGGCTGGCGTCGGTGCTGGTGCCCACGCAGAGGCCGAGCAGGATGGTCACGATGTCGATGAGCGAGCCGCGGGCCGTCTTGGCCAGGCGCTCGGTCACGCCGCTCTCCTTCAGCAGGTTGCCGAAGAACAGGAAGCCGAGCAGGGAGATCGCGCCCGGCGCGATGCTGGCGCAGAGCAGGAAGGCCAGGATCGGGAACATGATGCGCACGCGCTTGCTGACCGGGCGCGACGGCTTCATGCGGATCAGGCGCTCGCGCCGCGAGGTCAGCAGCTTGATGATCGGGGGCTGGATCACCGGCACCAGGGCCATGTAGGAATACGCCGCGACGGCGATCGCGCCCAGCAGGTGCGGCGCCAGCTGGCTGCTCAGGAAGATGGCGGTCGGGCCATCGGCGCCGCCGATGATGCCGATGGCGGCCGCCTCGCGCATCGGGAAGCCGAGCGCCAGCGAACCCAGGAACGTCAGGAAGATGCCCGCCTGCGCGGCCGCGCCGAGCAGGATCAGGCGCGGGTTCGAGAGCATGCACGAGAAATCGGTCATCGCGCCGATGCCCAGGAAGATCAACGACGGGTACCAGCCCTGGGTGACGCCGTTGTAGAGGATCGCCAGCACGCTGCCGGGCTCGTAGATGCCGATGTTCATGCCGGACGCCAGCGGGATGTTGCCGACCAGCATGCCGAAGCCGATCGGCACCAGCAGCAGCGGCTCGTAGTCCTTGGCGATCCCCAGGTAGATGAACACGCAGCCGACCAGCAGCATCGCCAGGTTGCCCCAGGCGAAGTTGCCGAGGATGCCGACCTGCAGGAAATCAAAGAAAGCGTCCATCGCTCCTCGATCCCTAGGCGAATTCGACCAGCAATTCGTTTTCACGCACGCTGTCGCCCGCGGCCACGGCGACGCGCTTGATCGTCCCGTCGCGGTGCGACGAGATGGCGGTCTCCATCTTCATGGCCTCGATGACCAGCAGCTCCTGACCGTTCTTGACCGCATCGCCCGCCTTGCACTTGATGGCCAGGACCGTGCCGGCGATCGGGCTCATCACGTGCTCCGCGCTGCCGGGCGCGGGCCCCCCGGCGGCCGGTCGCGGCGCGGCCGGCGCGGCCATCGGGGCCGCGGTCGCCCCATGGTGGGCGACGGCGGGCAGGGGGCTGGCCTGCAGGAAATCGTGCTCGGCGTCGAGCACCTCGACGTCGACCTCGTAGGCGACACCGTGAACCGTGATCTTCAGCTTCATGACCCTCTCCCGTCGCGACCGGTGTGATCAAGTGTGATCAGGTGTGTTTGCGTCCTACCGTGTGCGAGCCTTGCAGGATCAGGCGTCCCTGCGCCGACCATGGCGTGCGCTTGGTCGCCGGGGATAGCAGGCGCCGGATCCGCCGGACCCTGTGGCGGCCCGTGATCAGGGTGGCGCAGGCGGCGGCGATGAGCACGACCGTGGTCTGGTCGATCGTCGGCTCGCGGTGCACGGCGGCGGCCGCATGAGCCAGTTCCTGCTGCTGCCAGCGGTCGTCCAGCCGGCGGACCGAGCCCACCACGGCGGCGATGAGCGCCAGCACGACGAAGACGACGATCGCGCCGACCAGCGACAGGTTCAGCGCGCGCCGGTTGATGCCCTCGGTGACGCCGACGGCGTAGGCGAGGTCGGTCGCGCCGGCCGCCGAACGGTCCGACGCCGCGCGGGCCCGGGCGATCAAGGCGGCCAAGCGCCGGCGCGCGTCGTCGGGTTCGTCGGGCAGCGTGGACCGCCAGCGGTAGGCCTGCGCGGCGGCCTCTTCGGCGATGGCGGCCAGGCTGTCGACCGCGACCAACCGCCGTTTCAGCTCGCTCGGCCGCACGTCCGGCCGGAAGCCCGGCAGCACCCGGAGGCTGTCCACGGCGCTGTGCAGCGCGTAAGCCGCACGCGCCATGTCGCCGACCGCGCGCAGCAGGTCGTCGACACCATCCCAGGCGGCGGGGTCGGCCGGGATCCGGCGGCGGTACGGCTCGGCGGCGCGGTTGACCGCCGTGCCGCGGGCCGCGATCTGTTCGATGGCGGCCCGCACGGCGTCGCGACGGGCGTCCTCGTCGCCGGCCGACGCACCCTGGCCATGGGCCGGCCCGGCGGCCAGCGGCAGCAAGGCCGTCAGCAACGCCAGCGAGACCGCCAGCTTGCGGATATCCGGCAACGTTCGGGCACTGAGGCGCCACACCATGACCTGGGTCCTCCAGCGGCCTACAGGGGAATCAGCCCGTGCTTCTTCTGCGGACGCATCTCGCGCTTGGCCTTCAGCACCTCGAGGGCCTGCGACACGTAGAGGCGCGTCTCGGCCGGCTCGATCACGTCGTCGATCATGCCGCGCCCGGCCGCCACGTACGGGTTGGCGAAGAGCTCGGTGTACTCCTTGATCATCGCCTGGCGCATCTCGGCCGGGTTCTCGGCCTCCTCGATCTCCTTGCGGTAGAGCACGTTGACCGCGCCCTCGGCGCCCATGACGGCGATCTCGCCGCTCGGCCAGGCCGCCACGCGGTCGGCCCCCATGCTCTTGCCGCACATCGCGAGGTAGGCGCCGCCGTAGGCCTTGCGCGTGACGATCGTGATCTTCGGCACGGTGGCCGCGCCGTACGCGAACAGCATCTTGGCGCCGTGGCGGATGATGCCGCCGTACTCCTGCTGCACGCCGGGCAGGAAGCCCGGCACGTCGACGAAGGTCAAGAGCGGGATGTTGAACGCGTTGCAGAAACGGATGAACCGCGCGCCCTTGCAGCTGCTGTCGATGTCCAGCACGCCGGCCTTGTACTGCGAGTTGTTGCCGATGATGCCGACCGTCGAGCCGCCGATGCGGCCGAAGCCGATGATCAGGTTGGGCGCGAAATCGCGCTGGACCTCGAGGAAATCGGCGCGGTCGACCACGCCCAGGATGACCTGGTGCATGTCGTAGGCTTCGCGCGGATTCTCCGGCACGATCGTGTTGAGCATCGCGTTCGGCCCGACCACGTCCTCGTGCAGTTCGGGATAGAACGGGGGATCGTCCGTGTTGTTGCTCGGCAGGAAGCCCAGAAGGCGTTTGCAGATGTCGAACGCTTCCTCTTCGGTCTGGGCCACGAAGTGCGTCACGCCGCTGAAGCGGGCGTGGCTGGCCGCGCCGCCGAGGTCCTCGGCCGTCACGCGCTCGCCGGTGACCTGCTCGATGACCTTCGGGCCGGTGATGAACATCTGGCCGATGCCCTGCACCTGGATCACGAAGTCGGTCAGGGCGGGCGAGTACACGGCGCCGCCGGCGCAGGGGCCGGCGATGATGCAGATCTGCGGCACGACGCCCGACAGGGCGATGTTGCGGTAGAAGATCTGCCCGTAGCCGGCCAGCGAATCGACGCCTTCCTGGATGCGGGCGCCGCCGGAGTCGTTGATGAAGACGAAGGGGTCGCCCGTCTTGAGGGCCTGGTCCTGGATCTCGCAGATCTTGCGGGCCGTGGCCTCGCCCACCGCCCCGCCGGCGACGGTGAAGTCCTGGCTGGCGGCGTACAGGGGGCGGCCGCCGACCAGCCCGTAGCCGGTCACCACGCCCTCGCCGGGAAACTCCTTGCCCGCCAGGCCGAAATGGGTGCACCGGTGCTTCATGAACAGGTGCATCTCCTGGAACGTGTCGCCGTCGAACAGCAAGGCCAGGCGCTCGCGGGCCGTCAGCTTGCCCTTCTCGTGCTGCTGCACGATGCGCTGCTCGCCGCCGCCCTTGTAGAGGCGGTCCTTCTCCTTCTGGAGTCTTTCGATCTTGTCCGAGGCCATGGGACGTCACTCCTGTGGGCGTTTCGCGCGGCGATTCTCCAGCCTGCGCAGGATATGGTGAACCGCGGCGCCGTTGTCAAACGATCCCGCGCCGGTTGTTGAAAAAATCACGGATCGTGTCGGGCCTTCAGCGCAGGTTCTCCGGGTTCAGGCCCATCAGTTCCGGCAGCACGAAAAGGCCGTCTTTTCTGACCGGGACCCCGTCGAAATGGATCTCGCCACCCCCCCAGGCGGGGGTCTGGATGCTGACGAGATCCCAGTGCAGGGCCGAGCGGTTGCCGTTGAAGGCCGACTCGTACGCGTTGCCGGGCGTCAGGTGGAAGCTGCCGCCGATCTTCTCGTCGAACAGCGTGTCGAGCATGGGCCGCGTGATGTAGGGATTGACGCCGAGGGCGAATTCGCCGAAATAACGCGCCCCCTCGTCGACGTCGAGGAATCCGTTCAGCTTCTGCACGTCGCCGTCGCAACCCGCCTTGACGATCCGCCCGTCCTTGACCTCGAAGCGGATGTTCTGGAACTTGACGCCGCTGCGCATCGTGGCCGCGTTGTAGGTGATCACGCCGTTCATGCTGTCGCGCACGGGCGCGGTGTAGACCTCGCCGTCGGGAATGTTGCGGCCGCCGTCGCACTTCACCGCGCCGATGCCCTTGATGCTGAACTCGAGGTCCGTGCCCGGGCCCACGATGCGCACCCGGTCGGTGCGCTCGAGCAGCGCCACCAGAGGGTCCATGGCCCGCGACATGCGGGCGTAGTCGAGACAGCAGACGTCGTAGTAGAAATCGGCGAAGACCTCGGTGGGCTGCTCGGCGAGCTGGGCCATCGCCGGGTTCGGATACCGCAGCACGCACCACTTCTTCTTGAGCCGGACCGGGATGTGCACCTCTTCCCAGTAGGCCTGGTCGTGCCATTTCATGCGCTCGGGGGGCACGTCGGCGAGGTCGTACGGGTTGGTGGAGCCGCGGACGGCGATGTAGGCGTCGACCGACTCCATGATCGGGCGGTGGAACTTGCCCCAGGCCTGGAACTGCGACTGGCCCGCGTGGCGGATGAACTGGCGGCTGAGCTCCTCGTCGTTGTAGTACCAGAAGGGCACGCCGCCGGCCTCGGTCGCCGCCTTGACCAGCGCCTTGCCGAGGTCCAGCGCGTGCTGGCCCTTCAGCTCGATGTAGATGATCTCGCCGGGCTGCAGCTTGACGCTGTAGTCGATGAGCTGGCGGGCGAGCTGGTGGTTGCGCGGGTCCATGGTCTCCTCCTGGCGTGGCTGCGGGGTCGGGCGGCCTGGCGACGGTCACCGGCATCATAAGCCGGGCCGCGCCCAGCGGGCAACCGCGGATCGGCGCGGTCGGGCTTGCCACGGCCCGGGTCGGGCCACACCTTGGAGGACACCACCTTTCGGCGACAAGGAGCCGCCATGACCGATCTGCCTGCCGGCGCCGCCGGATTCGTCGACCACATCGGCATCGCCGTTGCCGACCTCGACGCCGCCCTGCTGCTGTACCGCGACCTGATGGGCCTGGAGCTCGAGCGCATCGAGGAGATCGCCAGCGAGCAGGTGCGCGTGGCGATGCTCAAGCTCGACCGCACCGGCGCGGTCGGGCACGTGGAGCTGCTGGCGCCCATGAGCGAGGACTGCAACATCGCCCGCTTCATCGCCAAGAAGGGGCCGGGCCTGCACCACATCGCGTTCGCGGCCGAGCACATCGAGACGGTGATGCAGCGGTGCCGCGACGCCGGATTGCAGCTGCTGGACGAGACGCCCCGGATCGGGGCCGGCGGCAAGCAGATCGTCTTCTTGCACCCGCGGGCCACCGGCGGCGTGCTCATGGAGGTCTGCGCCGAGCCCCACGCGGGGCGGCACGCTCAGGTGCCGGTCGACGAGTAGCGGCGCAAGCCCGCCCGCCACACCGCGTACACCAGGCCCATGGCGATCGCCGCCACCAGCGGGGTCGCCAGGGCCCAGGCCCGCTCCTGCGGGCCGCCGACGAACCACGTCGACGGCAGGTACGCGACCCAGGCGAACGGCAACACGAAGGTCAACACCAGCTGCACGCCGCGGCCGTAGATGGTCAGCGGGTAACGCGCGAAGCGGATCACGTTGTAGATCGGCGGCGCCAGGCCCATGCGGTCCTCGTGCCAGAACGACACCAGGCCGAGGCCCATGAACACCGCCCCGTAGATGGCCGCCGCCGACGGCACGAGCACCAGGAAGATCAGCACGTCCAGCGGCCCCGGTTGCAGCTGCAGCGCCAGGCCCGCCCACAGCATGATGCCGCAGCCGAGCACCATCTCGTTCAGGCCGGACACGTTGAACGACTCGCAGAGCACCTGCAGCAAGGGGCTGACCGGCCGCAGCAGGACCCGATCGAGGTTGCCGTCGGCGATGTAGTGCTCGGGGAAGCGGTACATGTTGATGCTCACGAGGTTGAACAGCCCGAGCGGCACCAGGCTGAACCCGTAGATGAAGAGCACCTGCTCGAAGCTCCAGCCGCGCAGCGACGGCACCTTGCTGAAGATCACCGTGAGCGTGGCCAGCTGGATGCCGATGGCCAGGAGGTTGGCGGCGAGGTCGACCAGGAAATCGGCGCGGTAGGCCAGGCGCGACTTGAGGAACTGCGCGAAGTAGGCCCCCGCGATCTGCAGCTGCCACCGCCAGCGCACCGCCACGCTCAACCTCCCTGCAGGGCCACCGCGCGCACCGCGCGGGACCACAGCCAGCGGCCCAGGAGGTATAGACCCACCGCCCAGCCGGCCTGCAGCAGCAGGGCGAGCTCGAGGTCGCCGCCCACGCGTTTGCCCAGGTAGATCGTAACGGGCACGTACGCGATGCCGGCGAACGGCAGCCAGTCGGCCGCGGTCGCCACCCAGGCCGGGAAGAAGCTGAACGGGATCAGCACGCCGGACAGGAAGTCCATGCTGATGTGCTTGGCCCGGATCACGCCGTTGATGTTCTTGAAGTAGAAGGCCAGCAGGCCCACCAGGAAGTTCACCTGGCTGTTGATGACCAGCGCGAGCATGAAGCTCAGCAGGGTCCAGCCGTAGAGCGCGGGGTGCGGCGGGCCGAGGATGCCGAACAGCGGCACGACCACCACCATGATCGGCACCGTGAACAGGAGCAGCCGGAACGCCGCCTCGCCCACGGCCTCGAATATCATCACGGTCTGCACGTGCATCGGCTTGATGAGCTGCATGGCGATCTCGCCCTGCTCGATCTGGTGCGACAGCGTGCGGTCGATGTTGTTGAAGGTGAAGCTGCGGCCGATCCAGGCGACCGCCACGTAGGTGATCATCTCGGCCAGGGTGAAGCCGCCGATGCGCACGGCCTCGACCGTTTCGGGGCGGCTGGCGAAGAGCGCGCGGTACAGGTACGCGTTGCCCGCCACGAAGATCGTGTAGCTGACCACGCCGGTGTAGTAGCGCAACCGGTAGGCGAGGAACTTCAGGAACGCCAGGCGCACGAAGGCCAGGTAGAGGCGCAGGCTGGCCAGCCGATCGCGGCGCCAGGGCGCCAGCGCCGTGTCGACGGCGACCGCGGCCGCGCCATGGTCAGCCACGGGTCGCCTCCGATGCCGGCAGCAGGCCGTCGCGGTAGATGCGTCGCACGACCTCCTCGATCGCCGGTTCGCTGAGCGCCATGTCCTTCAACCGGTGCTGCGCGAGCACCCGCGTGAGGATCGTCGCCGCGCTGGTCTGCGCGCGCGAGAACGTGGCGCAGTGGCGCAGGGTCGGGGCCGCCGCGACGTCGCCGTCCTGTTCCCACGAGACGGGCAGGTCGTCGGTGAGGGCGGCCAGGTCGCGCGCGGCGACCGGTTCGGCGAGGTCGAGGCACAACCGCTGGCGATGGCCCGGTCCGCGACGCAGTTCGTCGAGCGCACCGTCGAAGAGCACCTTGCCGTGGTCGATGATGATGATGCGCCGGCAGAGCTGCTCGATGTCGCCGAGGTCGTGCGTCGTGAGGATCACGGTGACGCCGAGCCGGTCGCGTGCCTCGCGCAGGAACGAGCGCACGTTCTCCTTGGCCACCACGTCCAGGCCGATCGTCGGTTCGTCGAGGAACAGCACGCGCGGGCCGTGCAGCAGGGCAGCGGCCAGGTCGCAGCGCATGCGCTGGCCGAGCGACAGCTTGCGCACCGGCTGATGCAAGACCTCGCCGATGCCCAGCAAGCCGTCGAAGAGGTCGAGCTGTCGCCGGTATTCCGCCTCCGGCACCTCGTAGATGCGCTGCAGCAGGCGCAGGCTCTCGACCACGGCGAGGTCCCACCAGAGCTGCGTGCGCTGTCCGAAGACCACGCCGATGTGCCGGGTGTAGCTCTGGCGCTGCCGGTACGGCACCAGCCCGCCGACCAGCACCTCGCCGCCGGTCGGCGTCAGGATGCCCGTCAGCATCTTGATGGTGGTGCTCTTGCCGGCGCCGTTGGCGCCGATGTAGCCCACCATCTCGCCGGCGTCGATCGAGAAGGAGACGTTGTCCACCGCGCGCAGCGTGTGTTTGCGCGGCCGCACGAGGTCGACCAGCCCGCCGAGCACGCCCTCGCGGCGCTTGCTGAGCCGGTAGTCCTTGGTCAGGCCGGCGACGGTGATCAGGGCCGACATGTCACCGCGTCTCGTCCGGGAGGTCGGTCTCCAGCGCCGGCGGCAAGGGCGCCTCGGCCGCGGCCGTCGCCGGGTTCAGGCGCGCGACGAGGTCGCGCACCTCGAGGTCGGTGCGCTCGAGCCGGGCGCGGCAGGCGGAGATCAGCTCCACCGCGCGGGCCACCTCGCCGGACAGTTCGTCCAGGTCGGTCTCCTCGCGCTCGAGCCGGGCGACGATGTCCTCGACCTCGGCCACGGCCTCGCTAAAAGAGAGCTTGCTGACCGGCGTCTTCTTCGGGACCACGGTTACCTCCCCTAGAGCCGGCACGGCGCCCCGGCTTGCTTTCCGGGCCGTCGGCCTTGCTGATGACCTCGCCGTCGGCGAAGCGCGTGCGCAGCGCCTGGCCCGGCACGACCTCGCCGGCGCGCCGCAGCAGCCGACCCTGACCGTCCAGGGTCAGGGTAAAACCGCGTTCGAGCTGCCGCTGCGGATCGAGTCCGGCGACCCGCGCGGCCAGCAGCTGCAGGCGCTGGTCACCGCGCTCCTGCAGGCGGCGCGCGGCCGGCTGGATGGCGCGGGCCGGACCGGCGGCGCGTTGCCCCGCGCGATCGAGCGCGCGGCGCACCTCGCGCCCGAGCTCCCGGGCAAGATAGTCGGGCCGCCCGCGCGACGCCGCCACCAGCGCGCGCGCGCCGTGCGCGACCTCGCCGGACAGTCCCTGCAACCGCTGCTGGCAGCGCGCCACGGCGCGGCCGGTGCGCGCCGCCAGGGTGGTGACCAGCGCGTGGTGGCGACGCTCCCATTCGCGCACGCTGCGGGCCGCGACCACGCCCAGGCGTCGCACCCCGTCGAAGCGCCGCCGCGCCGCCGCCAGGCCGACCAGCGCGCCCGCGCCGACCCTCCGGGCCGCCTCCTCGACGCGCCGATCCCAGGCGCGCACCTGTTCGACGAGCAGGGCCGCGGCCGCCGTCGGCGTCTTGCAGCGCGTGTGCGCGCAGAGGTCCACCAGGCTGGTGTCGACCTCGTGCCCGATCGCCGACACCACCGGCAGCGGGCAGCGGGCCACGGCGGCGCAGATGTCCTGCTGGTCGAACCAGCTGAGGTCGGCTCGGGAGCCGCCGCCGCGGGCGATCACGATCACGTCGACGGCCTCGGCGGCCAGCCGCTGCAACGCGGCGATGACCTGCGGCGCGGTCTGCTCGCCCTGCATGCGGCAGTCCGCGCGCAGCACCGAGAACGGGTAGCCGCTCGCGCGCAGCCCCGACAGCACGTCCTGCTCGGCGGCGCTGCCCGCGCTGGTGATCAGGCCGAGCCGCAGCGGCAGCGCCGGCCACGGGCGCGTGGCGTTCAGGCCGGTCAGGCCCTGCGCCTCGAGCCAGGCCAGCACACGCCGGCGCTGCGCCTCGAGTTTGCCCAGCGAGTACTCGGGATCGACGCCGATCACCTTCAGCGAGACCTTGCCGTACGGCGCGTAGAAGTCCACCCGGCACTGCAGGCAGACCTCGAGCTTGTCCTGCAGGCGGAACGACGGGTCGCTGCCGTCGAGGAAACGACCGAGCCGATAGCGGTCGCGATCCCAGCCGAGGATCGCCGCCGGGATCTGGTGGCTGACCGCGCCCTGCTTGCCGCCGTCGTGCAGCTCGAAGTACACGTGCCTGCGCGAGGCGGCGTCGTGCGGCAGGCGTTGCACCTCGCCGCGCACCCAGAGCGCGTCGGGGAACGCCTCGAGCAGCGCGGCGCCGATCGCCTCGTTGAGCTGCTTGACCGTCAGCACCCGGCGTTCGCCGGGCTGCGCGGGGTCGTCGAACATGATCACCTCACCACCGGCCCGACCGTGCCGGCGCTCCACGTCACAGACGGATCATGAGCCAGCGCCGCGCCACGAACAGGCGCGCCATGCACGCCGCGTGCACGGTGAACCACGCCGCCAGCGCCCACCAGGCGCCGAGCAGCCCACCGCCGAGCACCAGGGCGAAGACCCAGGCCAAGGGCAGCATGACCACGGCCGCGGTCACGACCTCGACGGCCAGCACCTGGGCGGTCGCCCCGGCCCCACGCAGCGCCCCGGCGCAGGCCAGGCTGACCGCGGCCAGCACCTGCACGAGCGCGGTCAGCCGCAGGATCTGGCGCCCGGCGGCCACCACCGGCGGCTCGGCCGCAAACGCGCCCAGCAGCAGATCCGGCGCCAGCAGCATGGGCAGCCCGACCGTCGCCATCGCGCCGGCCGCCAGCACGACGCCCGCCAGGCCGCTGCGCCAGGCACCACGCAGGTCACGGGCGCCCAGGCAACGGCTCACGAGGGTCTGGACGACCACGCCGATCCCGACCGCCACCATCACGGCCAGCGCGGCGATGCGCATGACGATGTTGCCCGCGGCGACGGCCACGGTCGACACCTGGCCGAGGATCGCGGTGAACAGCACCAGCCCGACGATCAGCCCGGTCGCCTGCAGCGCCGGCGGCCAGCCCAGGCGCAGCAGGGGCCCGACCAGGTCGCGGCGCACGGCGCCGCGCGGGTTCAAACGGTAGCGCCGGCGGTGCCGGGGCGCGAGGGTGACCGCGAGGATCGCCAGCGCGGCGACCAGGCTCGCCAGCGAGCTGGCGAGCGCGGCGCCTCGCACGCCGAGCGCCGGCGCGCCCAGCTTGCCGAAGATCAGCACCCAGTTCAAGGCCGCGTTCAGCAGGTTCATGCCCACGCCCGTGAGCATGCCGACCCGCATGCGGCCGAGGCCGTCGAAGCTGGCGCGCACCAGGAAGTAGACCAGGAACGGCAGGAGCCCGAGGCAACGCAGCTCGAGGTAGCCGGCGCCAAGGTCCACCACGCGCGGGTCGGGCGTGACCAGGCGCATCGGCGCATCCGGCCAGCGCATCCCGGCCAGCGTGACCAGCAGGCCCGCCGCCAGCACGATCACCAGCCCGGTGCCGAGCACGGCCCCCACCGCGTCGTGCCGTCCCTCGCCGTCGCGACGCGCGGTGAGGACCTGCACGGCGACGTCGAGCGCGCGCAGCCCCGACGCCACCGCCGAGAACAGCAACGTGGCGACGCCGACGGCGGCGATCGCCGGCGTGCCCAGACGCCCCACCATCAGCGTGTCGACCAGGCCCATCAAGGTCTGGGCGAGGCTCGCCAG
This sequence comes from uncultured Fibrobacteraceae bacterium, assembly GCA_964630845.1. GTDB lineage: Bacteria > Krumholzibacteriota > Krumholzibacteriia > LZORAL124-64-63 > LZORAL124-64-63 > Glo-17. The sequence goes on along the minus strand of CAZVWL010000036.1, from coordinate 4,202 downwards.
GACGACCGGTCCGGCGAGGTCGACCACGCGGCCGAGCAAGCGGCGCCAGGGCAGCGCCCCGATGCGCTCAGCAGGCAAGGATCTCCACCGTGCGGGCCAGCAGACGCGCCCCGAAGCCCGTGCCGCCGACCGGACCCAGCGGCCCGTCCTTCTCCGCCCAGGCCGGCCCGGCGATGTCGACGTGGGCCCAGGCGATGTCCTCGGGCACGAAGTGCGAGAGGAACGCGGCGGCGGTCAGCGCCCCGCCCTCGCGCGGGCCGATGTTCTTCAGGTCGGCGACCCGCGATTGCAACGCCTCGCGGTGCGCGTCGATCAGCGGCAGCGGCCAGACGCGTTCACCGGTCTCGCCGCCGGCCTGCTCGAGCGCCCGCATGAGCTCGGCGCCGGTGCCCATGAGTCCGGCGAACTCGCTGCCGAGGGCCAGCACGCAGGCGCCGGTCAAGGTGGCGATGTCGATCACGTGGTCGGGCTTGCGGCCGCACACCCAGTGCAGGGCGTCGGCCAGGATCAGGCGACCTTCGGCGTCGGTGTTGAGCACCTCGACGGTCTTGCCGCTGGCCAGCGTGAGGATGTCGGCCGGTCGGATCGCGCCGCCGTCGGGCATGTTCTCGGCGATCGGCAGCACCGCGACCAGGCGCGCCGGGATCTCCAGGCGCCGGGCGATCAGCACGGCGCCGAGCACGGCCGCCGCCCCGGCCATGTCGCACTTCATGATGTCCATCTTGGCGCCCGGCTTCAGGCTGATGCCGCCGGTGTCGAAGGTGATGCCCTTGCCGACCAGCGCGACGGTCGGCGCGCCGGCCGGCGCGTCGCGGCTCTCCAGGCAGACCAGGCAGGGTTCGTGGCGGCTGCCTTGCCCCACGCCCAGGATGCCACCCATCTTCAGCTTCCGCAGCTGCGCCGGGCCCATGACCGTGCAGCGCAGCCCCTCGCGCTCGGCCAGTTCGCGGGCCTCCTCGGCCAGACGCCCCGGCGTCAGCTGGTTGGGCGGCAGGTTCACCAGGCGCCGCGCCTCCAGGCAGCCGGCCGCCATCGCCTCGCCTTGCCGGACACCGTCGCGCAGGGCGGCCAGCGAGGTCGCCGAATCGGCCAGGAGCTTCCAGGCGCCGGGGACGTCGACGCTCGCCTTGTTGGTCGGCGCCGGGCCGGCCGCGGCCAGCGCGAGTTCCGCGCCCTCGACCCAGCAACGGGCCACCGACGCGTCGTCGAGGTCGACATCGGCCAAGAGCGGCGAGGCGATCACGACGGCGGCCTTCATCGCGCGGGCCTGCCGCGCGGCCGCCGCCGCCGCCCGCCGCAACGACTCGAGCGACACCGACGACGCGGGCCCCAGGCCCAGCAGCAGCACCCAGCCGGATTTCGCCGCGGGCCAGTACAGCGGCAGCGTGGTGCCGGCCCGGGCCGAGAATCCGGCGCGCTTGACCATGCGCGCGAGGTCATCGGGCCTACCCCCGATCGCCATCACCGGCGCCAGCAACGGCAGGTCGCCATCGGAAAGGACGGGCAGCACACACAGGTCGGCCGCCTGTTTCGCAGGTTCTGCCTTGCTGACGCTCCAGCGCATGGTCGGCTCCTTCGGGATCTGATCTGGTTGGTCGAGATCGCGCGTCGTGATCGTGATCGCCCGGTCGATCCGGGGACCATGCCCGCAACGCGGGCGCGAATCAACAAAAAGGTGCCGACCCAGGTCACGGACTGCGCTCGATCATCGGCAGGAATCGTCGGGTGCGCGCCAGGTGGCGGCGGTAAGCCTCGCCGTGAGCGGCCAGCAGCTTACGCTCCTCGAGCAAGGTCCCCAGCCAGAGATACGCGCCCGACACGGCGACGACGACCAGGCTGCGGGGCGACCAGTCGAGCAAAGCCAGGGCCGCCAGCAGCAGGTAACCGGCCGAATAGAGCGGGTGGCGCCAGGTGGAGAACAACCCATCGCGCAGCAGCTGTCGGGGCTCGTGGGCCAGGCCCAAAAACCCGCGAACACCGTAGCGGGCCATCGCCGCCAGCGTGAGCCACGCCGACGCGACGACCAGCGCGGCGGCCGGCCAGCGCAGCACCGCCGGCGCCGGCTTGCCCGGCAAGCGTGCCGAGAGGAAGAGCAGGGCCGCCAGCCCGACCGTCGACACCGCCACGAACAGCAACCGGGTACCGCGCCGACCCAGCCGCCGCTCGGCCCGTTGCCGGAACCAGGTGGTGGCCAGCGCGCTGTGCAACGCGTAGTAGAGGAGCCAGGCGACGCCCAGCCAGAGGACATCCGGCGTTCCCAGGCCGCGCGTCTCGGCCATCGCGTCCCTCTCTGTCCCGCCGCGCGGCGCGCCGCCGGGCCGCCCCGCGTCAGCCCTGCAGCACCGACCGCGCGATGACCAGCCGCTGGATCTCGCTGGTGCCCTCGTAGATCCGCGTCACGCGCACGTCGCGATAGTAGCGCTCGATCGCGTATTCCTTGACGTAACCGTAGCCCCCATGGATCTGCAGGGCGGCGTCGGCCGCGCGCCCGGCCGCCTCGGTCGCGAACAGCTTGGCCATGGCGGCTTCGCGGGTGAACGGCTGCCCCTGGTCCTTCAGCCAGGCCGCGCGCAGCGCGAGCAGGCGGCCGGCGTCAAGCTCGGTGGCCATATCGGCGATCATCTGCTGGATCACCGGCTGGGCCGCCAGCGGCTTGCCGAAGGCCTGCCGGGCGTTGGCATAGCGGATGGCTTCCTCGAGGCAGGCGCGGCCGATGCCCAGGGCCTGGAACGCCACGCCGATGCGGCCGCCGTCGAGCGCGGCCATGGCGATCTTGAAGCCCTCGCCCTCCTGGCCGAGCCGCTGCGCCACGGGCACGCGCACACCGTCGAGCGCGATGACCACGGTGTCGCTGGCGCGCAGGCCGAGCTTGTCCTCCTTCTTGGCCACCGACAGACCCGGCGTGTCGCGTTCGACCAGGAAGGCATGAATGTCCCGATGGCCGACCGTGCCGGGCGTGCGCGCGAGGATCACGAAGAAGCGCGCGCGCGTGCCGTTGGTGACCCAGACCTTCGAGCCGTCCAGCACGTAGTGGTCGCCGTCGCGACGCGCCGTGGTCACCAGCGCGGCCGCGTCGCTGCCGGCGTCGGGTTCCGAGACGCAGAAGCTGGCGATCTCGCCGGCGGCCATGCGCGGCAAGAACGTGTTCTTGACCGCGTCGCTGCCGAAGCCGGCGACCGGGTAGAAGCCCACGCTGTTGTGCACGGTGATCATGATGCAGACGCCGGCCGACTGGCGCGCGAGTTCCTCGACCACCAACCCGTAGGAGATCGTGTCCAGGCCGAGGCCCCCGTGCTCCGCCGGGTAGCTGAGGCCGAAGAACCCGGCCTCGCGCAGCTTGTGCACGAGCGCGTCGGGCATCTCGCCAGAGACGTCCATGGCGTGCGCGAGCGGGGCGATCTCGCGCGCCGCGAAGTCGCGCGTCATGTCGCGCATCATGCGCTGGTTCTCGTCGAGCACGAAGTCCACGGACGCCTCCTACGCGTAGCTGTAGAACCCCTGGCCGGACTTGCGGCCGAGCTGGCCGGCCGCCACCATGCGCCGCAAGAGCGGGCTGGGGCGGTACTTGCTGTCGGCGAAGCCCTCGTAGAGGACCTCCATGATGTTCAGGCAGACGTCCAGACCGATGAAGTCGGCCAGGGCCAACGGGCCCATGGGGTGGGCCATGCCGAGCTTCATGACCGTGTCGATCGCCTCGCGGTCGGCCACGCCTTCCATCAGGCACTGGATGGCCTCGTTGATCATCGGCATCAGCACGCGGTTGCTGATGAAGCCGGGATAGTCCTGCACCGTGACCGGCGTCTTGCCCAGCTCGGTGGCCGTGCGCGTGACGAACGCCAGCGTCTCGGGGCTGGTGGCCTGCCCGCAGATCACCTCGACGAGCTTCATCACCGGCACCGGGTTCATGAAGTGCATGCCGATGACGCGGTCGGCGCGGCGGGTCACGCTGGCGATCTTCGTCAGGCTGATGCTGCTGGTGTTGGACGCCAGCACGGCCTCAGCGGGGCAGACGTCGTCCAGCCGCGCGAAGATGTCGCGCTTGACGCCGAAATCCTCGAACACCGCCTCCACGGCCAGATGGCTGCCGGCCGCGGCGCCGATGTCCGTGCTCGGGTGCAGGCGCGCCAGCGTGGCCGCGGCGTCCGCCGCCGTCAGCAGTTCCTTCTTGACCTGCCGCCCGAGGTTCTGCTCGATGGCCGCCC
>CAZVWL010000035.1:3442-18072 GCA_964630845.1 uncultured Fibrobacteraceae bacterium | reverse complement strand
GCAGAGCACGGGCCGCGCCAGGACCGCCTGCCGCTGAACGCCAGGTCGTTAGGCATATATCGAGCCTTGACATAGCACGATAGCCGTGCTACCGTGATAACATGATCGTGTCATTCAAAGACGGCGCCACTGAGGACGTATTCAACGGCGTTGACTCCAAGAGGGCACGCCGGGTGTGCCCGGTGCAACTCCGCCGCATTGCGGCGCGAAAACTCGATCAACTGGACTCCGCGGAACGGCTCGATGACCTGAGGGTTCCTTTGGGAAACCGGCTTGAATCGTTATCTGGAGACCGGCAAGGGCAACAGAGCATCAGGATCAACGATCAGTACCGCATCTGTTTTATCTGGACAGACGGCGGCCCGGCAGAAGTTGAACTCGTGGACTACCACAGATAGAGGGACAGCGAAGTCATGATCCGAGTGCCCAGCCACCGCGAACCGACTCACCCTGGAGAGATGCTGCTCGAGGAATTTCTCAAGCCGATGAACATCACTCAGCGGGATCTGGCGTTGGATATCCACGTTCCCTACCAGCGCGTCAACGAGCTGGTCAATCGGCGACGTGGGATCACTCCCAGCACAGCGCTGCGTCTGGCTCGCTACTTCGGTACGACTGCGGGATTCTGGCTGTCTCTCCAGCACCGGTGGGATCTATACAAGACGATGCAGGTTGAGAAGGACGAGATCGGCCTCATTCAGCCCGCACAGACGGAGCATTGAGTATCAAGCCAATCAAGCTGACGGATCGGCCTTGTCGCGGCGCTGGCTCATGCCACCGCCGCGCCAAGCCCGCCCGCAGCTTAACGGTGGCGTTAGCTTCTATCAAGACAAAGGGGTTTCTTGACGGCCGGTCGATTTCGGCGTAGTCTTACCAGTAAGACAGCGCTGATCGAGGAGGTCATGATGTCCAATCCAGCGACAACCCGAATGTCGTCCAAGGGGCAAGTTGTTATCCCTGAGGAGATTCGCGACAGGCTCGGTCTCACCGCGGGCACTCAGTTCGTGGTTATCGGGGACAACGGCGTCGTCATTCTAAAGACCCTGGCTCCCCCGAAAATGAGCGATTTCGACGAACTAGTGGGCCAGGCGCGACGTCAAGCACGAAAGGCCGGTCTCAAGCGGTCGGATATCGCGAAAGCAGTGAAGGCTGAGAAGAAGGCGAAATGAGGGTCGTTCTCGACACGAACGTCTTCGTTTCTGGGGTCCTTTTCTCTGGGCCGCCATTCCAGATTCCGAGTGCGTGGCGGGACAGCCGCATACAACTGGTCGTGTCGGCGGAAATACTGGAAGAGTACCGACGGGTCGGGGAACGTCTCGAAGCAGGCAATTCGGAGACCGCGTTCTCGCAGATTCTCCTGCTCGTCGCACTCAATAGCGAGGTTGTCTTGGCGGCGGATCTCGCCGGACCCGTGTGCGAAAATCCGGCGGACGACAAATTCTTTGCGTGTGCGGTGGCTGCGGGTTGCGCAGCCATCGTCATTGGCGACAAGCATCTTCATCGTGCGAACGGCTATGGCGGGGTGAAGATCTATTGTCCCCGCGAGTTCTTGGAGAGGTTTCTCGCGTCGTGATCGTGCGGGGAAGCTAACAGACCGTGCAAGCTTCCGTTATGTAGACAAGGCGGTCGAATATGGACATCGGCAACCTTTATCCGGCGGATGACAAGTTCAGGGCTCGCGCACGCAAACATCAGGCGGGATATCGCGCCGCAGTCTTGCATTGTCCGTGGGATGCCTACGGCAATCGCCTGACCGAGGCGGACGGGCGTGCATTACTGAACTACTACGACAAGCTCGGCGTTCGCGAAGCGAAGTTGGCACGTTTTCCGGATTACAAGGCCGAACGCGACGCAGACATGCTGCGCAGCGAGCACATTCCCTTCAATCTATTTGGCCCCCTCAAGACCAGACCGGATTTGGCCAGCTGCGTTCTTGGAGAAATGGTCGGCCGGCAGCTGGCGGAAGTGCTCGCGCTGGAGTTTGAATGGGCCCCTGCACCTGCCCGTTCTTACCTCAACGATCGGACGTCGTTTGATGTTTACGTGTGCGCCCGTGATCACCGGGGACATCGTGTTGGCATTGGTCTTGAGATCAAGTACACGGAGCGCGCGTATGCTATCGGCGCGACAGAGAGGAAGCGAGTCAACGATCCTGAATCGACTTACTGGCGTGTAACGCGCGCATCCGGCGCATTCGTTGACGCCAGCAACCGTGTACTTGCGTCTGATGATCTGCGGCAGATATGGCGCAACCACCTTCTCGGCCTAGCCATGCGTCTTCGTGGAAACGTTGACGATTTTGCTTCAGTCACGCTATATCCATCGGGAAACGAACATTTCACGCACGCGCTAAGCGCATACCGCGAACATCTACTCGACGGAGAGCGCCAGGGCGTACTCGGCCGCACTTACGAGAGCTTCATTTCCAGCCTCAGTGGTGGCGGCGACATTGAGGAGTGGAAGCGGTACCTGGAGAAACGGTATATTGTTTGACGAGCAACATAACCAGAGCTCGCAGCAGACGAAGCCGCCTGGCAAGGTCCGTGCTTGCGCACGGCCCGCGCCAGACGTCTTCGCTGCTGTAGCTTGTTGTTATGCAGCGATGAAGACTAGTGGGGGTTAAGATGCGCGGTGCACTTCTGCGGCGTTGGCGAAGCCTTTCGGTAGCCCTTCTCTGCTTGGCGATAGGTGGCTACGTCGTGACAGGTCTGGTCATAGGCCGTCAGGTGGATCGCACGATCGGCCTCGCTCAATCCAGATACGCGCAAGCGCCGGTGGAGGCATTGATCTCACTAGCGCTGTCGGAAGAGGCACCGCTTCGAGACCGGAACAGAGCCGTCTGGGCTCTCGGCCAGCTTGGGGCACGAGAAGCAGCGCCTGCTTTGCGTTCGCTGGAACTGACCACGGGATGCGACCACGAATCGGCGGTCTGTCAGCACGAACTCAAGAAGGCGCTCGATCTATGTTCCGGTGCGTTGAATATCGGCGCGTTGGTTTGGCGTCATGGCGAGCTGGCGGTTCGATAGGTCGCCGGGAGCCTGCATAACGAGCCGCTTGGGCAGCTGGTCCGGCGCTGTCACGGTGCTGGCGGAGCCAGGCCCGCGCCAACGCCGGCCCGCAGCTCAGCGGTGAGCGCTGGATGGACAGAGATACTGGTCGAGGTAGGAAGATCCATGAGTAGATCTCGCAAGAAATCGCCCTTTCGGCCCGTGACTACAACGGAGAGTGAGAAGCAGGACAAGCGGGACGCCAATCGACTAGATCGCCGCGTAAACAAGTACATCCTTCGATCGACCGAAGACGACGAGCGGCTGCGTTCTAGGAGAGAGACTTCGGATCCTTGGGCCATGGGTAAAGATGGAATGGTGCGTTTCGATCCCAGTGATGAACCGCAATATCTGCGGAAGTAAGCACTTGGGAAAGCCGATCTAATGGGCGGAAACTGGCGATCGTCCGGCGTGGCCAATTAACAGGCCGTTCAAGCTGACAGTCGGCCCTGTCACGGTTCGTGCAGAGCCTCGAACCGCGCCAGAACCGCCTGGAGCTTTGCGGCGGGTCGTTAGCATTAGCGAGCTAGCATTCGCCCCCTTGACATGACGGCGTAAATGGTATAGTAATTATATCAATACTATACACGGGGGTCATCAAATTGGAATTCGAGTTCGACGAAGAAAAGAGCGCGGCGAACAAAGAGAAGCACGGCATCGACTTCGTCGAAGCCCAGCTCCTTTGGTTCGACTCCAGTCTCGTCGAGATTCCCGCGCGCACCGTGGACGAGCCTCGGTTCCTCTTGATCGGCACCATCGCCGACGTCCACTGGTCGGCTGTCGTCACCTACCGCGAACAACGCGTCCGGATCATCTCAGTCCGTCGTTCGCGTCGCGAGGAGGTCGAGATCTATGAAAGCACGTGAATTCGACGAGAAGTTCGATCGCGGCGAAGACATCACTTCCGAACTTGATCTGACGAAGGCCCGGCGCAAGAACCTGGAACCGCGTCGGATCAACGTAGATTTCCCGGCCTGGATGATCGAGTCCCTTGACCGCGAGGCGAAGAGACTCGGGATCACTCGGCAGTCTATCATCAAGGTATGGATTGCGGAGATGCTCGAGCGGCGAACATCGTAGCTGGGGAATACCGTGCTAACAAGCCGCTGGGGCTGACGGTCCGGCGCTGTCTTGGTCCTGGCAGAGCCAGGCCCGCGCCATCGCCGACCCGCAGCTCAGCGCCAGGTCGTTAGATGACGGAGAAACGCATGCGAAAAGTGCCTTCCTACTTCACGATCCTCTTGCTGTCCGTTATGCCGGCCTTTGTTTGGGGAACAACATGGGTTCCGGTCAAGGTGCGTGACCCGGTCGGGGGTGGTCTCATCGAAGTTCAGCAGCCCGCCTCTTGGGGTAGCTACATCTATGAACAGCCAGGAAAGTCAGATCAGGTGTTTTGGCCATATACCTATGATGTATGGCTCTGGTTTAACCCTAAATCCGGCTACATTGCATTCGGGGATGATTTCGAGAAGGTGGATGCATCCAAGAAGGCTGCATTGAAAGTGTGGCTAAAAACAAATTTCGACCGCAAGCGCTTGCCGGTGTCTCGCTTGGAACTGCTTTCATGGGCGGAGAAGGTCTACTCAGTTCGGGGCATGGATGACGACTTCTGGTGCTACTACTATCGCCTCATGGCATACGAGAACCGCGCCAATCAGCCAGTGAGTCTGGACTACGTAAGGAAGGCGCTTCCGTTGCTTCTTGCGAAGCTGGAATCCGCAAAGGAGCCGAGCCTGATCATGGAGACTCTGTACCTGCTCAGTGAATACAACAGACGACTCGGCACTAATAGTGATTCCGACGCCTACTTGGCGCGGTTGCAGTCCTTCGAGACCGAGGATGATCTGTCGGAGTTCAAGACCTACCTTCTGAACATTGCCAAAGAGCAGCGCGATCCGCCACCTAACATCTCGTCGGAGCGGCCGTGAACGATAAAGTGCTCACGCCGCGGCGTTGGCGTGCGGCCGCTCGACTCGGGCGTTGGATGTAAACAAAGGAGAAATAGAAATGAGAAAATGGGAGTACAAAAAATCACGTTAGAAGCAACTGGAATTCTGGGTTGGGGAGAAGTGCTGCGCGCGCGAAACGATCTAGATCCTCGCTAAACAGGTGCTTCTCATTTCGCTTGAGTAGACCGTCTAGTCAGACGTGGATCGAATGACCACGATTGCCGTGACGACGCGAGCGTTACTCTGGAATCGAGAAGAGGTGACCTACCAATGGTAAAGCATCCTTGCCCTCACTGCAGCGAACTGGCCATTTCTGGATTGCGGCGGATGTGTCTCGGGCCCCTCATTCCAGCTCGTTGTACGTCGTGTGGCGGTCGCGTAGGAGTTCCATGGTGGTCGCTCGTTGCGATGACACCGTGGCTAATCGGACTCGGGGTTTCACTGTTTGTGGGCGACCACGACATGTTAAGCTATGCAATCGGCTCGTTGGGGGCGACGGCCGTGTTCGTGATCTGGGGGAGTTTTATACCGTTAGTCAGGAGATAGGCGGGAGCCGGGATGTCCAAACCCCAGCCGGCTGACATGAACCCGACCACTCCCCCCGCCCCTCCGCAACGCCCCCAGAGGCGAAGCATGCTCGGCCTGCTGGGCATGGTCGTCCTCGTCGGCATGGGCGAGCACATGGCGGAGCGATTCCTGCCGCTCTACCTGCAGGAGCTGACGCAAGCGTCCACGGCGATCCTGGCGATCGGACTGCTGGCCGCCATGGATGACCTCCTGTCGGCGCTCTATTCCTTCCCCGGCGGATACCTGAGCGACCGACTGGGCACGAAACGCGCCCTCTTGCTCTTCAACGCCCTGTCCATGCTCGGCTATGCGATCGTCATCCTGATCCACTCCTGGTGGGCCGTGCTGGTCGGTGCGGCGATGTTCATCTCGTGGTCGGCGATCTCGCTGCCGGCCACGATGGACCTGCTAGCGAGGACCGTGCCGAAGAACCGTCGCACCATGGGGGTATCGGTCCTTGCCCTCGTGCGCCGCCTGCCGAAGATGCTCGGCCCGGTCGCGGGCGGCGTGTGCATTGCCGTGTGGGGGGTCGAGCAAGGGATCCGCCATGCGTTCGTCTTCGCGCTGGTGCTGGCCATGCTCGCGGCCGTGTTGCAGCAACGCTTGATCAGCGATGATTCGACAGCGGCCCGCACACCGGAGCCTAACCCCCTGCGCCTTTGGCGCGAGATGCCCCAGGGGCTTCGTAATCTGCTCTGGTCGGACATCCTGGTGCGGTTCTGCGAACGCATACCGGACGCCTTCGTCGTCATCTGGGCCACGAGGCACATCGGGCAGCCTGTATCGGAGCTCACCTTCGGCTGGCTCTCGGCGATCGAGAACCTGACCGCGGTCTTGATCTACCTGCCTGTGGCCTACATGGCCGACCGTTTCGGCAAGAAGCCGTTCGTCCTGATCACGTTCGGGTTCTTCTCTCTCTTCCCGCTGGCGCTGCTCTACTCAGGTTCGATGGCGCCGCTCGTTGCCGCGTTCGTGCTCCGCGGGCTGAAGGAGTTCGGTGAACCGACGCGTAAAGCGCTGATCATGGACCTGGCTCCCGAGGGCCGGAAGGCCGCCATGTTCGGCCTCTACTATCTTGTCCGGGATATCCTCGTCGCGTTCGCGGCCTTCGGCGGCGCGCTCCTCTGGCGGATCTCGCCGGAACTCAATCTCAAGGTGGCCTTCGTGTTCGGTGTCGTGGGGACGGTGTGGTTCGCCTGGAAGGGGAGAAGCGCGTGAATCCCAGACCGCGATCGGACCACCACCGCAGCCAGGCGAGACCGGATCTGGCTGCAGCGCCCACGTTTTTCGCCACCGCCGCGGCATTCCGCGAGTGGCTCGAAGCGAATCACTCGACGACCGGCGAGTTGTTCGTTGGCTTCTACAAGGTCGGTTCCGGTCGGCCAAGCATGAGCTGGCCCGAATCCGTCGATGAAGCGCTGTGCTTCGGCTGGATCGACGGTGTGCGCAAGCGCATCGATGATGAGTCGTATCAAATCCGGTTCACTCCACGCCGCGTCGGATCGGTCTGGAGCCACGTGAACGTCGCCAAGGCCGAGCATCTGATGGCACAGGGCCGCATGCAGCCGACGGGAATCGCCGCCTACGAGGCGAGAAAAGAAGATAAAACAGGGGTTTACGCCTTCGAGCGCGAACAACCGGCCGAGTTGAGCGACAACGAGGTGCGGGCGTTCAAGAAGAACAAGCCCGCCTGGAGCTACTTCGAGTCGGCCGCGCCCGGATACAGGAAGGTCGTCGTGCATTGGGTGGTCAGCGCGAAGCGGGCTACCACCCGCGAACGGCGCCTGTCACAACTGATCCAGGCTTGTGCCGAACGGAAGCGAATCGTCAAGTAGTGGAGATTGCCAGACGCGTGGCCCGGACGGCACATGACGACATCGATAGCGAGCGGAAGCGATGAATCAAGACGAACTCAAGGCCGTGTTCGATCAGCAGGCTGCCAGCTACGACGAGCAGTGGGCAAAGACCTCGCCGATCCGTGACTGCCTGCACCTGCTGCTGGACTCAGTATTCGCAGATCTTCCCGCGGTTTCCCGGGTCCTGTGTGTCGGTGCCGGGACCGGGGCAGAGCTGGTTCACCTCGCACGGAAGAACCCCGCCTGGACTTTCACCGTCGTGGAACCATCCGGCGCCATGCTCGAGGTCTGTCGGACGCGGGCAATTGAACAAGGGTTCTCGGCGCGTTGCGAGTTCCACGAGGGCTACCTCGAATCGTTGGTAGCCACCGTGCGATTCGACGCAGCCACGTGCTTTCTGGTGTCTCAGTTCATGCTCGATCCCGCAACGCGCTCTGGGTTCTTCAGGGAGATATCGAGCAGGCTCAAACCCGGCGCGCTTCTGGCGAGTTCGGATCTGGCGTCGGAAGTCCAATCGCCGGAACATGAAGTGCTTCTTCACGCCTGGATGAACATGATGGCGGCAGCCGGAATTCCACCGGAAGGGATCGAACGGCTGCGTAAGGCTTATGAAGTCGATGTTGCGATACTGCCGCCGCGCCGGATAGCCTCCATCATCGCGGCGGGAGGATTCGAGCTTCCCGTGCTGTTCTACCAGGCCGGATTGATCCATGCTTGGCTGTCGAAGCGAACCGTCTGCGATGTCGAACGGGTTGATCACCGTTGAGCTATTTCCGAAACCAGCCCTATCGGTGGCTGGACCGTAGCCACCGTCCATCGAAAGGGTATTCCATGCGGACATCAGTGATCGCGATCCTGATCCTGGCCGTCGCTCCCTGCGTAACGTCAGCCGACGACGGCATCGGCGCATTCGTCGGTTTGAGCAGTTTCTCCGTACAGAATCGGAGCAACACCTACGAGGTGGCACCGAACGGCGTCTGTGGCGGCTTCCTGGTTCCCGTTCGCCCGCGCTCGCTGCCGCTGTACCTCAAGGTGCGGGCCCTTTTCCACAAGGCCGATTTCACCCCGCTGAACGGCGACACCTATCATCGCTACATGCAGGTGTCGAATTCGCTGGTGCTGGCTGTGTCGCTGTTGCAGAACTGCTGCTGGTCGATCCAGGGCGGGTTCGGCGGCGGGATCCAGAACGAATCGGCCTATTCCAGATGGGGAGTGGGTGTTTCCGCGGCCGAGGTGTTCGTGGAGGCTTCGGTCACCGCGACCCGATCGCTCGGCGGCACCAAACTTGGTTTGATGTTCGTCTACGAGCATGGATTCAACGACGAGGACGTCTTCCTCGTGTCGGAAGATCGAATCCAGATAGCCCTGGTCTCATTCTTCTAGCGCCAAACGCACCCAGAACCGACGTAGCCCCCACCCCGAAGGACCAACGATGCCGGATCTGAACCCCGTCTTCGCCGAACTCCGCAAGATCATGGCGCCGTACGCGGCCAAGCTCGAGGCCACGCGAGACGACGACCTCGAGCTTTACGTGGATACCCGCCATATCCAGAAGAACAAGAAGCCGCTCTTCTTCGGGGCGGTGCAGATCAAGAAATCGTACGTCAGCTACCACCTGATGCCGATCTACGTGAAGCCGGAGCTGCTGGCTTCCGCATCGCCCGAACTCAAGGCGCGCATGCAGGGGAAGTCCTGCTTCAACTTCACGGCGATCGAACCGGCACTCATCAAGGAGCTGGCTGCGCTCACCAAGGCCGGCTACGCGAGCTACAAGGAACAAGGTTTCGTCAAGTAGGCCCAGTCTATCTCAATGTCCAAACTGGACCGGCTCCAGCACCGTGACCGGTCCCAGTTCGAGGTCCATCAACGCCTGCATCCCGCCTTCCGGTTGTCCGATCACCAGCACCACCGGTCGATCGCCGAAATTCAGCCATTTGACCGCGAGTTCGACCAGATCGTTCGCTTGAACGCCATGGTAGCGTGCGGCCAGATCGTAGCTGAACCCGGCGGGCAAGCGGCGGGCGATGTCGGAGAGATAGAAGCGCAAGACGTCGCTCGGCGTCTCCAGCCTGGCGATGGCCGAGCTCGCCAGGAACACCTGACTCGCCGAGACTTCGGCAGCCGTTAGCGGCTCCTCGACAAGCCTGTCGATCTCGGTCTGGAAGACATCTAGCAGCGGGCCCAGATTGCCGCAGGACGTGCTACCGAAGCCGCTGAAGGTGGCACCGGACATACCGATGTCCAGTATGGTCGCTGCTCCATAAGAAAGGCCGCGCTCCCGTGTCGTGTAGTAGACGCGCAGGAAGCCCAGTCCGTAGCTAAGGAGATGGGCGTGCGGATACTCGGGGGATGTCATCGTCAGATCGTCGACCAGGCGACCGATGCGAACGTGGCACTGCTGTAGGTCCATTGGCAACCAGAAGACGCCAGGCGTCGACACGGTCTGTCTGGCATGGGGTTGGAGTTCCGGCGTCTCTTGATCGGAGGACCAATCACCAAGTAGATCCTCGAGATAATCAAGCGCGCAAGCAATCGTGAGATCACCCGCCACCCCGATCACCGTGTGCTGGGGAACGACGTATCGTCGATGCAGGTCCAGCAGATCCTCCCGGTTAACCGCCGCGATCGTAGCTGGTGCGTACACGACTCCCTGGAGGGACTCCGGGCCGTGGAGTAGGCGGTTGAACCACGTCTGGGTCAGGCGCCGGGGGTTGTCGTTGATCGCTTGAAGATCCTTGATCCACTGAGACTTCGCGCGCTCCAGCCGCCCCGCATCGAGCCCGGGCTTCAGGAGAAGATCACGCCAGAGAGGAAGCGATACGGCGAGGTCAGATACAGTCATGTAGGCCGATACCGAGGCTTCGAGCAAGCCCGCGTGGGCGGTCAGACTGACGCCGTGAGTCGCCACAGCGATGTCGAATTCGTCCGGTGACAGCTGGCCTGCGCCGCCCTCGGCCCAGGCGCGGGAAAGCAGGTTATACGCGGGAATCTCGGGAAGCGAAAGGTAATGCGACCCCATGGAGATCATCGCCGTCACAGTCACGATCGGCACATCGTGATTGGGGAAGACGAGCACCCGCAGACCGTTGCTCAAAAACGTATCGACCGGCGACGGTGCCGTCAGAAGCAGCGGCGGTAAGTCCAGATCGTCGGGATGACGCGGGGTATCCGCCGCGGCTGCGTCCACCGGCGTCAGCAGCATGGCAAGGGCAACGAAGGTGAGCGGGAGCAGATAGCGAATCATGATTCGCCCTCCTCTGTGTCGAGCTCAGGCTCCAGGAATACCACGGTTGCGAGCTCCGGGCGGAAGAGTTCCCGGGCAAGAGCCGTGATATCAGCAGCCGTGACCTCGTACATGAGTTGAATCCGTTGCCAACCCGCCTCCCAGCTCCCGTAGTGGGTTTGCCATTTGGCCAGCATCTCAGACAGGGCTGTGTTCTTGTGGAGGTCGAAGAGAAAGTAGCGGTGCTTGAGGCGCCGGATCTCCGCCAGCCGTTCCTCTGTGACCGGTTCGGTGACGAGTTTCGACAGCTCCTGCCAAAGCGCCGACTCTACCTGATCGTTCGTGACCCCCGGCAACGCGCGGACGTTGATCACGAACAGACCCGCGTAGCGTTCCATGCCCGAATTGGGCCAGCAGTGTACCGTGTGCGCGAGGCTGTCCTGCAAATCGAGGCGTTGCTTGAGGCGGCTGGTGTTGCCCCAGGACAGGACGGCCGCCAGCATCTCGGCCGTTGCGCTGCGAGGGTCGTCCGGTGCGAATCCGGGAAAAGCCAGCCAGAGCGCGTGCTGATCACCCTGTCGATGAGTGGCCCGGCGCTGTGTGAAGGGTGGTGGTTCGTCGAAATCCGGACCGTCGGGCCGAGGGCCGGGCGGTATGTCACCGAAGTACTGTTCAAGCATGTCACGGACATGGGCGCTTTCGAAATCACCCACGAGGACGCCAACCATGTTGGCGGGCGTATAGTAGCGAGCGTGGAACTCCTTGATCAAGCGCGGGTTCAGCGCCTCGATGTCTGCCATGTGTCCGATGGTCGGATTTCGATAAGGGTGGCGGGTGTAGGCCGTGTGGGTCATCAGTTCCCACGCCATGCCTGTCGGGTTGTCTTCGACCTGCTGGCGCCGCTCTTCCTTGACCACCTCGAGCTCGCTATAGAACTCGCGAAACACCGGATGCTGAAGGCGCTCGCTCTCCATCAGCATCCAGACCTCGAGGTTGTTCGCAGGCAGGTCGCACTGGTAGACCGTGACGTCCTGGTTCGTGTAGGCGTTGAAGTTGGTGACGTAGGCGTCGTAAGTCATTGGCCAGGCATTGGATTCGACGTGGATGGCGGCCTGGCGCTCGAGTTCTGCGATCTCCTGTCTGGCCCGTTCGATCTGTTCACGATCGGCGCCGCCCCGCAACAAGGCCGTCAGTTCGTCGCCCTTGCGCAAGATCTCCTCGAGCAGGGCTCGCTCTGCGTCTGCGTCGCGCACTCCGATGGCATCGGTGCCCTTGAAGGCCATGTGCTCGAACATGTGGGCCAGGCCGGACGCCCCTTCGGGGTTGTCGACATTGCCAACTCGCACCATGATGCGTCCGGAGACCATCGGAACGTCGCGGCGAGGCAGTAGCAAAAAGGTCATGCCGTTGCCGAGCGTCACGGTTTCGATCCGGTGGAAGAGGTCAGGGGCTGGGTAGGGCGCGGCGCGTACGGTCGTGATTGAGCATAACAGGATGAATGCAGTGGCCACGGGAATGCGACGATAGCTGGTCATGGATATGCTCCCCTCCGATTCAACGCTCATCACCCACCCCACCATCCCAAATCTCGGCCCAGAACTCTATCACGTATTCGACCCCGCCAACCTCCCCCGGCCGAAGCAAGAACACCGGCGTCTCCAGCTCCAGGTTGATCTGCCGGTACTGCGGAACCCACCAGGTCCGCAGCCTTTCGAGCTGCCGAGGTTCGTAGCGCATCACGAGCCCGTACCGTTCGCGATGGTTGTAGAAGCCCATGGCGCCGCCCGCCAGGCCGTCCCGCAGCAACCCGGTGTCCGGCCCCTGGTCCTGGTGGAGGTCCCGGTTGAAGGCGCGCCAGCGGTCGGCGACGCGCACGTAGGCGGCGAGGTCGCGATGGTCGGCGCTGTTGGTGCCGGTGTCCCACTCGGGGTGGATGACCAGGCGCCGCGTGCGGGGCGCGTCGCCGAGGTTCTGCACGTGGCTGGCGGCGCGGATCACCGCGCCGTCGAGCGTGAGGCTGCGGGTCGATACGACGCCGTCGGCGTCCGTCCTGGTCAGCTTGACGCCGTCAGTGGTGCGTGTCGCGACGAAGGCTTCGAGGGGGTCGTTCTCGTCGACCGAGGCGGCTTCCCAGGTCTCCCAGGTGCCGAAGCGGAGGTTGTTCTCGTAGGCGCGCAGGAAGCTGCGGCCCGACGGTCGGTGCTCCAGCTCGACCACGCGACCGTTCTCGCCCGGCACGATGACCACCCGCCAGAACTCGTTCTCGACCACCTCGGCGGGCCGCCTGGCGCGCAGCCGCGAGGCCAGGGTCGCCAGGTCGGTGCGTTCGTCGGGCATGCCCAGGCCGTGCTTCGCGGCGAGGTGCAGGTAGTCCTCGACGATGTTCCCGTACAAAGCCGGGTACGACCGCTGCACCTGGCCGTCGACGCAGACGAGCGGCGCGCCGGCCTCGAGCATGGCGCGGTGGGCGACCAGCGAGGCCTTCTCGACGCGCGCGGCGAAGATCGGGTGCTCGGCCGCGGCCAGCTCGCCGGCTCGGGCGAACCGCTCCATCATCTCGCTGGCGAACGCGGGGTCGAGCCCCAGCTCGGCGGGGGTGGCGAAGCAGGTGGGGTGGATGGCGAGGCTCTCGGCACGGTCGTGCAGGCGGTCGATGTAGGCCAGGATCTCGGACGACGCCGCGCCGTAGTGCAAGCGGCAGAACTCCTCGACCAGCGCCTGCGCATCCAGGTACGGGTTCCAGAGCAGGCGCGCCAGGACGTAGTTGCGCAGGTCGCTCAGGTCGCCGCTCGTGCTCTGACCGTGCGACTGGGCGAAGACGCCGCGTACGCCGAGGTCGGCCAGCAGGCGCAGGTTGGGCCCGAGGCTGCGCAGGTTCGGGAACGGCAGGTCGTAGTGCCGGAAGTCGGTGACGTAGGTCCAGACGTAGACCTGGTCGGCGATCGCGGACCAGCCGCGCAGGTCGGCCATGAACTCGATGTTGCGCGGGCACGTCGGGTCGTCGAGCGCGTGCAGGCCGCAGCACTCGATGTTGGCGAGCTGGATCTGCACGTTGGCGGCCGGACGCAGGGTGGTCGGCGGTTTGCGGGTGTGCCAGTAGGCGAGGGTCCCCACCTGCTTGCCGGGATGGTGGTGGGCGACGCTGTCGGCGATGGCGTTGACGAAGGCGAGCGTCGTGCCCATGGGCGTGCCCTCGGCCTGGTTGACGACCTCGCAGTCGGGGCAGCGGCAATAGAGGTCGTTGTCGGTCTGCGAGACGCTGACGTTGTCGCGGTCCGGGTGCGCCGCGACCTCCGCCAGCACGGCGGCGGTCACGATCGCGCGCACCTCGGGGTTGGTCAGGCAGGGCTGGGGGCCGCCGCCGAACGCTTCCAGCAGGCGCGCGCCGCGCTGCATGGCGAAGTACTCGGGATGGGCGGCGCCGTGCACGGCGACCGGCAGCTGCTCGCCGAAGCTGTGGCTGATCAGCCGCTGGCCGCTGACGCCGCCGAGGCTGTCGTCAACGGCCACGGTGTTGCAGCGCACGCGCGCGGCGAAGGCGGGGAACAGCGTGGTCTCGCCGAGGTAGGGCCAGCGGAAGTCGAACGGCGGCGTGTAGGCGAACGCCTCGCGCGGCAGGGGCCGCTGGGCGGCGTCGGAGGGGATGTGGGTGTGGTCGGCGGTCAGGAAGCGCACGCCGAGGTAGCGCTCGACGAACTCGTACACGCCGTAGAGCACGCCGCGCGGCGAACCACCCAGGATGTGCACGCGGTCGGCTTCCAGGCGCAGCAGCAAGCCCTCGGCGGGCAGCGACGGGTCGACCGCGAGGCTCAGCGTGCTGGTGCGGCTGGTGTCGGCGTCGTCGGCGGCGGTGGCGATCGTGACCGCCACGCCGGCGGCGCCGAGCAGCGCGCGCAACTCGGCGGCGGCGTGGGCGACCGCAGGCGGCGCCGGGTCGGGCGCCATGACGCGCCAGCCGGCGAGGTCGTCCACGCGGCGGGGGCGGCCC
>CAZVWL010000035.1:0-3432 GCA_964630845.1 uncultured Fibrobacteraceae bacterium | reverse complement strand
GAGCCGTAGCGCCCAGGCGTGCTGGCCCTGAGCGGCGGTCTGCACGGATCTCGGCACGCGCACGCGCAGGCCGTCGGCCGTCGGCGTCCAGACGAGCGGTTGCCGGTGGCCGAGCAGGTGGACCTGTTCGCCGCGGCGGGGCTGCACCCCGCTGATCGTGACCTCGGCCGGCAACGACGCGCCCGGTTCCGGCAGGTAGATCGCGTAGGCGACGCCGTCGTCGCGACGCTGCGTGAAGCAGACGTTGCCCCGCTTGTACGGGGCGAGCGGCCGGGTGCCGTAGATCGCCTCGCCGTTGACCTGCATCCACTGGCCCAGCTCGCGCAGGCGCGATTCCGCGACGGGGTCGAAGCGGCCGCTGCCGTCCGCGCCGGCGTTCAAGAGCAGGTTGCCGCCCTTGGCGACCACGTCGACCAGCAGGTGGACCAGCTCGCGCGTCGGCTTGTAGACGTCGTTCGGGTAGTACGACCACGCGCCGGCCAGCGGCATGCACGTTTCCCAGGGGTGGTGCCAGGGTTCGGCGGGGACCTGCTGTTCGGGGGTGCGGTAATTCTCGTAGCGTCCGCCCACCCAGCGGTCGACGATCAACAGACCGGGCTGGTGGCGCCGCGCCATGGCCGCCAGGCGATCCATCTCGAGGTCCTGGTCGCGGTTGTCGGGCCGGACCCAGGCGCCGTCGAACCACAGGATGTCCAGCGGGCCGTAGCCGGTGCAGAGCTCCTCGATCTGCGCATGCGTGAAATCCACGAACTTGCGCCACAGATGCGGGTGCGCCCTGGGTCGGTAGTTCACGTTGCGGGAACAGTGCTGCCAGTGGGGCGACCAGTACCAGGGCACGTTCCAGTCGGGCTTCGAGAAGTAGGCGCCCACGCGCAGTCCCTCGGCGCGGAAAGCGTCGAAGAGCAGGCGGGTGACGTCGGCGCGGGGGTCGGTGTGGAATGGGCAGCCGGGATCGGTGATCCGGTAGCTGGTCTGGCGGGTGTCCCACATGCAGAAGCCGTCGTGGTGCTTCGTCGTGAACACGAAGTAGCGCATGCCGGCCTCGCGGGCGAGGGCCGCCCAGGCGGCGGGGTCGAAATCGACTGGGTTGAAGGTGTCCTTCAGGCCGACGTAGGTGTCGTAGAATTCCTGGTACGACGGCTGCGGCGGCGTGAGCCAGTCGACATCCTCCGAGCACAGGCCCCACGACTCGCACCAGCCCATCTGGCTGTAGGTGCCCCAGTGCACCATGAACCCGAGCTTGAGGTCCTGCCACGCTTCGAGCTTCTGCTGCACCGCGGGCAGCCCTTCCCACACGTAGGGCACGCCCTCGTACTGGCCGACCGCGCTCGCGGGGGCCAGCAGGCAAACCATCGCCGTGATCGCGACCAGCGCCTGGTGGCATCGGTGAGCGGACATGGGACCTCCTCGCGGCTCGCCGGACGGCGCGCGATGTTCAGTCGACAACGGTCAAGACGCCGTGCAGGCGGATGTCCTGGGACGAGGCGCCGATCATGACGCGGGTCGTGCCCGGCTCGACGGTCGGCTCGAGGTCCGCGCCGAGGAACGCCAGCAGCTCGGGCGTGATGGCAAACGCGACCTCGCGCGACTCGTCGGCCTCGAGGTGGATGCGGGTAAATCCCTTGAACTCCCGCACGGGGCGCGCCACCGAGGCGAGCTCGTCGCGCAGGTAGAGCTGGACGACCTCGCCGCCGGCGCGCGCGCCGGTGTTGGTGATGCGGCAGCGGACGATGGCGGTGTCGGCGACACCGATGCGGGCCGGCTCGATACGCAGGTCGGTGTAATGGAACGTCGTGTAGCTCAGGCCGTAGCCGAAGGGGAAGAGAGGTCGTCCCGTGAGGTCGGTGTAGTCGTCGCCGCGACCGGTCGGCTTGTGGTTGTACACCAGGGGCAACTGGCCCTCGCTGCGCGGGAAGCTGATCGGCAGGCGGCCGGCTGGGTTGTAGGCGCCCAGCAGCACGTCGGCGACCGCGTGCCCGCCCTGCTCGCCGGGATACCAGACGGCCATCACGGCATCGACCTCGCCGAGCCAGGCGTCCATGGTCACCGCGCTGCCGCCGACCAGGATCACGACCGTCGGGGTGCCCGTGTCGGCGACGCGGCGGATCAGCTCCTCCTGGCGGCCGGGCAAGGATAGCCGCGCGCGGTCGCGGAACTCGCCCTCCTCGAGGCCGACGACGACGATGGCGGCGTCGCAGGTGGCCGCGAGGTCGACGGCCTGCTGGAGGTTGCGGTCGGCGTCGGTCGGCACGCCCACGTTCCAGACCAGCCGCAAGCGGGCGCTGCCGGCCGGCTCGCGATACTCGAGCCGCAGGTCGTGGCGGCGTCCGGCTTCGAGGCGCACGTCCGCCAGGCGCGTGCCGTGCGTGACCCGCCGCCAGCCGTCGAGCACGAGCGCGCCGTCGAGGTAGAGCCGGTAGCCGTCGTTGCCCTCGACGCCGAGCTTGAACGTGCCGGATGCCGGCGCGGTGAGGGTCCCGGTCCAGCGCACGGAGTACTCGTCGAAACGCAGCAGCTCCGGCGCGGGGGAGAACAGCGTCCACTGGAACTCGACCTGCGGATCGACGCGCACCAGCGCCGCCGGCTCCACGAGCCCGGTGTTGGCGAAATACTCGCCGAGCAGGCCGGGTCCACGAGGGCACGACAGGTGCGCGGTGGGCACCGTGACGAGCGTCGTCTCGACGCGCGCGCAACCACGGGCGAACGCGACGCGCACGCCGTCGCCCACGCCGGCGACGATGCCGTCGAGGATGCTGACGGCGCCGATACCGGGCCCGCTGTAACCGCCGAGACGGGCCTCGTCGGCGTCGGGGCCGAGCACGGCCAGCGAGCGGACCGTCGGCCCCAGCGGCAACACGCCGCCGCGGTTGTCGAGCAACACGACCGCTTCACGCGCGGTCCTTCGGGCCAGCGCGACCTCGCCGGTCAGGTGCGCCGGCGCACCGACGTATGGGCGCTCGAAGAGTCCGAGCGCGAACTTGGCGCGCAGGACCCGGGCCACGGCCTCGTCCACGACGTGGTCCGGGATGCTGCCGTCCAAAAACGGCGGCTGGAAGAGCGTGTGGTGGTCGTGGTCCGTCTGGAAGATCACGTCGAGGCCGCCGCGCATGGCGAGCGTGGCGGCCTGGTGGTAGTCGGCCGCGGTCATGTGCAGGACGTTGGCGCCGCCGACGGCCCCCGCGTCGGAGATCACGAAGCCCGCGAAACCCAGCTCCTGCTTGAGCAACGTGCGGTTCAGCCACGGGTCGGCCGAACAGGGCGTCCCGTCGAGCGAGTTGTACGACGTCATGAGCGACCGCGCGCCGCCCTGCGCGATAGAGGCCACGAACGGCGGCAGGTGGACCTCCCGCAGGTGCCGCTCGCTCAGGTGGATGGGGTAGCTGTCGCGGCCGCCGTCGCCGACGTTGGCGATGACGTGCTTCGGCGTGGTGA
>CAZVWL010000034.1:0-18406 GCA_964630845.1 uncultured Fibrobacteraceae bacterium | reverse complement strand
TCCAACGAGGGCGTGATCCTGCTGGCGGCGACCAACCGGCCCGACGTGCTGGACACCGCCCTGCCGCGTCCCGGCCGCTTCGACCGCCAGGTCGTGGTCGACCTGCCGGACCTCGGCGGCCGCGAGGCGATCCTCAAGGTGCACATGAAGAAGGTGCGCTACGCCGAGTCGGTCTCGCCCAAGGTGCTGGCCGCCGGCACGCCGGGCCTTGCCGGCGCCGACCTCGAGAACCTGGTCAACGAGGCGGCCCTGCTGGCCGCGCGCCGCAACCACGACCAGGTGCTGATGGAGGACTTCATCGAGGCCCGCGAGAAGGTCATGATGGGGCCGGAACGACGCAGCCGCGTGCTGACCGAGGAGGTCAAGCGCATCGTCGCCTTCCACGAGTCCGGCCACGCGATCGTCGCCGAGCACCTCGAGCACGCCGACCCGGCGCAGAAGGTCACCATCATCCCCCGCGGCCAGGCGCTCGGCGTGACCTTCACGCCGCCCGCGGAGGACGTCTTCCTGCACTCGGTCGACAAGCTGCTCGCGCAGATCTGCAAGGGTCTGGGCGGCCGCGCGGCCGAGGCCATCTTCCTCGGCGGCATCACCGACGGCGCCGGCGGCGACATCCGCCAGGTGACCGGCGTCGCCCGTTACATGGTGACCCGCGCCGGCATGAGCCCGACCCTCGGCCCGGTGGCCTACGAGGAGAGCAGCGAGCAGGTCTTCCTCGGCCGCGACTACTCGCGTCGCCAGAGCCACAGCGAGCAGACCATGCAGCAGATCGACGCCGAGGTGCAGCGCATCATCGACGAGCAGTACCGCCGGGCCTGCGACATCCTCGAGAAGCACCGCGACCAGGTGGAAGCCATGGCCGCCGCGTTGCTCGAGCGCGAGACGCTCGACCGCGCCGAGGTCGAGATGATCATCGCCGGCCAGCCGCTGCCCGAGCGCACGATCCTCAAGGACTCGCCGGCCGCAACCCAGGCGCACCCCGAAGACCTGCCGCTCGACCTCGCCGAGCTGGCCGAGACCGTGCGCCGCCAGCGCGAGGAAGAGAAGCGGGCCGAGCACGACCACGGCGACGGCCCGGCGACGGACCCCGAACCGGCCCCGACAGACGAGGGCAATGAGCGACACGCACGCGACACCTGATCCCGGCCCGCCGCGGCGGCCCCTGTACCCGGCGCCAGGCTGGGACCTCGGCCGCCGCGTCCTGCACGCCGCCGGCCGGCCCCTGGTCGTCGGCGTCGTCAACCTGACGCCCGACAGCTTCTACCCGCCCTCGCGGGCCGCCGACGTGCCGGCCGCGGTGGCCGCGGCCCTGGCCCTGCTCGCCGAGGGGGCCGACGTGCTGGACCTCGGCGCCGCGAGCAGCCGCCCCGGCAGCGACGAGGTGCCGGTGTCGCTGGAACAGGATCGGCTGCTGCCGGTGCTGCACGCCTTGCGCCAAGAGACCCAGGCGCCCCTGATGGTCGACACCCACCACGCCGACACCGCGCGCCTGGCCCTCGCCGCGGGCGCCGACGCGATCAACGACATCACCGGCGGCGGCGACCCGGACATGCTGCCGTTGCTCGCGACACATCCCTGCGGCGTGGTGCTGATGCACATGCTGGGACGACCTCGCACGATGCAGGACGACCCCCGTTACGGCGACGTCGTGGCCGAGGTCGGCTCCTGGCTCGCCGATCGCGCCGGGGCGGCCGAGGCCGCCGGGGTGCCCAGGGCGCGCCTGCTCGTGGATCCCGGCATCGGCTTCGGCAAGCTGCTCGAGCACAACCTGGCGCTCTTGCGCGGGCTGCCCGCGGTCGCCGGCCCGCGAGGGCTGCTGCTGGGCGCCTCGCGCAAGAGCTTCATCGGCAACCTGACCGGCGCCCCGGTCCAGGAGCGCCTGCCCGGCAGCCTGGCGGCGCTCGTGGCCGCCTGCCGCGCCGGCGCCGTGGCGGTCCGCGTGCACGACGTCGCCGCGTCGGTCCAGTTCCTGGACGTGCTGGCCGCGATCGACGGCGACCGCTAGCTTGAGCCGGCCGCGCGGCCGTGTTACCGTGCGCCGGGGGCGGGTCGCCGCCCCGCCGCCACCCTCACCGGGGAACGCACATGTGGGAATCGATCCGCCAGAGCCCGCTGGTCGACGTGCTCGACGTCGTGATCGTGGCCTGGCTGCTCTACCGCCTGCTGCGCTTCGTGCGCAACACGCGCGCCGTGCAGATGGTCGTGGGCCTGGCGCTGCTGCTGATCCTCAGCGTGGTCGCCAGCAGCCTGGGCATGATCGTCGTGGGCCGCATCCTCAGCTCGTTGCAGACGGTGTGGGTGGTCGCGTTCATCATCCTGTTCCAGCCGGAGCTGCGGTCGGCGCTCGCCAACCTCGGCATGCAGCGGCGCCTGAACGTGCTGCGCGGCACCCCTGACGAGCTGCCGGCCGAGAACGAGATCCTCAAGGCCGTCGAGCGGCTGAGCCGGCGCGGTCTCGGCGCCCTGATCGTGCTGGAGCGCGAGGTGGGCCTGGATCGCTGGATCAAGACCGGCACGGCGCTGCAAGCGGAGATCTCCGCCGCCACGCTCGAGAGCATCTTCACGGTGCCGGCCCCGCTGCACGACGGCGCCGTGATCATCCGCGACGGCAAGATCGCCGCCGCCAGCTGCACCTTGCCGCCCACCGAACGCGAGGAGATCGGCTACATCTTCGGGCTGCGCCATCGCGCGGCGATCGGCCTCAGCGAGGTCTCCGACGCGATCGTCATCGTGGTCAGCGAGGAGACGCGCGCCATCTCGCTGGTCTACAACGGCGAGATCAAGCGCGGGCTGTCGATCGACGACCTGCGCACGGAGATCGGCCGCGTGCTCTTCGTCGGCAAGCGCAAGCGCCCGGCCGGCGAGGCGACCTCGACCGCCTGATCGAGCGCTCGCCGAGCCAGCATGCGGAGGCCGCCGGGCCCGCGGCGGGCGCCGGCCCGGCAGCCTGGCGGGACCGCGGGCCGCAGCCTCCCATTCCACGACCCTGGGTCCGGCCGACGTTCGCAAGTTCCGGGCCCTGGCTGCCCGGCGAGCGCGACGCGGCGCCCGCCGGCTCGCCGCCGTGGGCTGCGGCGCTCTGCTCGATGTGGCGCCGCCCGCAAGAACGTGCGCCCATCGCTCCCGCGCGACCACGCGGCGGGACAAGCGACGGTGCCGGTGTCGTTGCGCGAGGACGGATCAGCTGCCGACCGGCACGGTCTCGCGCCGCCGACAGGCCTTCAGGAAGATCTCGACGAGGTCCGGATCGAGCGCGCGCCCGGCTTCGGCCTGCACCACGCCGAGGGCGGCCTCGGTGCCGTAGGCCGCCTCGTGCAGCGCATGGTGCTGGGCCAGCGCCACCAGACGGGCGACCAGCGGGATGTCGCGTCCGCGCAGCCCGAGCGGGAATCCCCGGCCGTCGAAACGCTCGTGGTGATGCCGCACGGCGTCGCGCACGGCGGCCGGCGCCTTGAGCTCGGCCAGCTTGCGTTCCCCGTCCTGGGGATGCGCGCGGTAGGCCTCCCAGGCGGCGCCGGCGAGGCGTTCGGCCTCCAGGTCCGCGGCCGTGCCGGGCGCCTGGCCCAGGTTGCGCAACAGGGCGCCGAGCACGAGATCGCGCTCCTGGTCGGGCGGCAAGCCCAGTTCGGACGAGAGCAGCCGCACCGCCTGGACCGTGCCCCGGCTGACCGGATCGGGCTGCCACCCCGGCCCGTCGTCACCGGTCAGCAACGCCTCGAGCAGGCCGATGCTCATGTCCGCCCGGTTCTGGCTGTCCTGTAACCTTTGTAATGCGTCGCCGGCGATCTCGGCGACCTCGCGCACTTCGTCCGCCGGCTCGCCGGGCTGTCCGCGCCAGGCGACGCCCAGCGCCAGCGCGCCGAGGAACGTCCGGTTGTCGGTGCGCAGCCCGATCAACCATTGCAGGCCGCGCTCTAGCAGACCATCGCGCACCCCTCGCAGCGAGGCCGGCATGTTGACGACTTCCACCGGACGTTCGAGCGTGCGGAAGAAGGCGCGGATGCGTTCGGACCGCAGGTCGATGCCGTCGATGCCGCGCCGCGCCTCGCCCGCGAGGAAAGGCACGGCGAGTGGCTCCTCGCTCGCCAGGAAGAGCAGGCTCGAGACCTCCGCCGCCGGCCGCAGCCGGGCGATGAAGATCTGCCAGAAGTGCGGGATGTCCTGCGCGTCTTGCAGGCCGCGCGCGAGTTCGAGCTTGGCGGCGAGCAGCGCCTCCAGGCCGGGTCCCGGTGCCGGCGGGCCGAACGCAGGTGCGTGGGGCTGCGCGTCACGCGACGTCGGCGGCTGCTCGGCCGGCCGGCCCATGAGCAACCGCAGCAACAGGTCGAGCGCGAAGACCTCTCGGATCCCGTACTCGCGTTCCGTGCCTCCCCGCTGCAGGAACGCGATGCCGGTCAGCACCCCATCGCGCACCAGGGGCAGGATGAGGTCCGGTTGCATCTCTTCCAGCAGCTGCGATTCTTCGTCCCAGAGATCGCCGTCCTCGAGATCCAGCAGCGTCAACGGTCGTCCCGCGCGCACCAGGCTGGCGACGACCCCTCCCTCGGCCGGCAGGCGGACACGCCCGTCGATCGAGACGTAGCGGTCGCCCTGCGGCGCGCAGAAGATGGTCTCGGTCGCCAGGTCGTGGCTGTCCAGGAGCATCGCCAGCGCTTCGCCGAGCACGGTCGGGTTGTCGCTCGTCCGGGCGGCCTGCAGCATGTCGTCGACCGAGACGTAGGCCGCGGTCACGAGGTCGGCCGTCCGTCGCACCGGGCGATCGATCGCTTCCCTACCGGCGTCGACCTGGTCCAGCAAGCTGTCGAGGTCGCGGCGCGGCGACGTCGCCGCCGCGGCCGCCGACGGCCCGCGCGAGTCCGGCATCGGCTCGACGCCGGATTTCTCGGCGGTCGGCGTGGGCGCCGGCAACGCCGATTCGCCTGGACCGCGCAGGGCGGCCAACGCGTCGTCCGGCGTCTCGAAGCAACGCAGCGGCAGACCGGCGAACTTGAGCTGCAGGAACCGCCGGATGATCTCGCCGGGGGCGACGAACACGGCCTCGCCGCCCCGCTCCTGCAACTGGCGTTGCAGGTCCGCCAGCACCTGGGCGCCGCCGCCACCGAGCGAGTCGAGCCCCTGGCAATCCAGGACCAGGTGCTTGTGCTCACGATCGAGGCATTTCTCGGCCAGGCTCATCAACCGGCGACGGTCTCCGCGTCCGAACGCGCCGGACATGCGGATGCCCAGCACGTCGGGATCGTTGAGCGCAAGCGATTCGAACCTGGTGGCCACCGGCGTCTCCTCAACCAACAGGCTGGGTCAACCAGCCGTCGAGCACCGAGCGCAGGAAGCGCCACTCGCTGCCGACCTTGCGCGCGGGGATCTTGCCTTCCTTCGCCAGGCGGCAGACCGTCTTGACGTGCATCTTGAGGTACTCCGCCGCTTCGAGCGAGGTCATCACCTGGTGACTCGTGTCGTCGGCGCCGATGATGATCGGCCGGTCTTTCTGGTCCAGCATGTGGTGCGCTCCTCGGCCGCGATTGCATTCCATCCCGTGCCACGGGTCTGCGGAGCGCAACTGCAACTCCCATGCCGTCGGTGCCAGATCAAAATGGCTGCAGTCTGACCGAACCATTGCGGGAAATGGCGAGATGCCGCGATCCTTCGCACGCCGCGGAAGGCATGATGCGGCGTGCAATTCGCACGGCCCCGGTCGGGGCGAAGGGCGGTCCGACGACGCTCCCCTGCCCGGATCGCGGCGGGGTCATCCCCCGATGCGCGCCAGCAGATCCTCGGCGCAATACGGTGGCAGCCAGACGATCTGGCCGACATCCGCCGGGTCGGGCCGACCACGCACCAGGATCAAGGGCGGCGCCGGCAGGCGCAGCCGCGAACGCAGACGCGTGGCGAACCGGTGGGGCGCGGCGTCGTCGCAGATCAGCGCCGCCGGCGGTTCGACGTCGAGCCGCTCGAGGACGGCGTCGAGGTTGTCGAAAGACGACACCCGCAACCCGGCGGCCTCGAGACGACCGTGCAGCATGGAGCGTCGCATGGCGCCGCCGATCATCAGCCAGCATTCGGTCTGCAAGGGGACCCGTGTCGCGTCGGCGGCGGCCGCCGGCGGCGGCGTCTCGACGCCGTCGACCGCAGCGGGAGCGGGCGGCAACGGGGCAGCCACCGACGGCGCCGCCACCCCCCACAAGCGATCACCATGGTCCCGCACGTGACGCCAGGCGCCGGCGAGGTCGACGCCGTCATGCTGCTCGCAGGCGATCGCCATCGCCTCCAGGTCCGCGGCCAGAAGCCGCAGGGCGTCATCCAGCGCGCTGCCCGGCAGCGGCTCGGGCGTGCTGACGAGGGCCTCGGCGAAGTCGCTGAAGGCGGCGGCGGCCTCGACCGCGGCGATGCCGCCACGGCCGCCCAGGACGACGGCCAGCAATCGGACGGCGAGCGCGGCGCGACCCGCCGGACCGAGCGGTTCCGGCCCGGCCGTGGCCCGGCTTGCCGGCAACGCCGAGATGAAGGAGCGGAGCCGCTCTCGCAGCTCCGCCATCAGGTCGGTCAAGCTCGCGTCGTCCAGTCCCATGGCTCCAGGCTCAGCCGATGCGCACCGCGTCGAACTCGCTGAGTTCGTGCACCGTCTCGCTCGGTGCGGCCGCGGTCGGTTCGGCCGGAAGCAGTTGCGCGTCGAATTCCTCCAGATCATAGACCTTTTCCGTGGGCGACGGAAGGGCCTCTGCCAGGTCGAGTTCGAACGGCGCGGCCCGGCTGGCCGGCGTCGCGAAGAGGCCGTCCTCCTGGCCGGGCAGGATCGCCCGGGCAAATCCATCGCCACCGCCGGCCGGCGAATCGAAGATCGACGTCCCGCTGCTGGCAAAGGGATCGGCCACCAGCCCGCCTTCGGGCTGCCCGCCGGCAAACGGGTCGAACCGCTCGACCAGCATGCCCGTGCCGACCTCGCCCGTGGCATCGGAGAGGTCGATCGGCAGGCCCGTGAGCAAGGCCGCAAGCTGGCCGAGATCACGCAACCGGGCAGACTGGCCGCCACAGTTCTTGAGCAGCTTCTTCAGGGTAGCGGCGGAATCGCCCGCGAGGGGCGCCATCTCCGCCAGCATCTGCGGCAACTCGGGCACGGCCATGCGCTCGAGCACCTGCGGTTCCAGTTCACCGAGACGGCCGCGGATCGTGGCCAGGATGCGTTCACGGGGGTCGTCGACCTCGGCTGCGGCCTTGTCCTTGTCGAAGGCCGTCCGCAGCTCGGTGATCAGCTCCTCGAGGTCCTGGGCCAAAGGCAGCAGGCGCTCACCTTTCGTGCCGAGGCGCGCCACCTCCATGGCGATCTGGAACGCGAGGCGGCTGGCGCGTTCGACGAGGCCTTCGGTCGCAGCCCGGACGCCCTCGAGAGGGCCGGATCCCGAGATCGGCAGACTCTGCAAGCCGTCGCGAACCGCGGTCAGCGCCTGGACGAGCCGCTCGAAACGGCGGCCGTGGTCCTGATCGCCGGGCACCGTCGCAGACAGCTTGCCGAGCTGGCGGGACAGCCGTTCCAACGCGGCGCCGAGGTGCTGCACTTGCTCCACCGCGCCGGCCTGCCAGTGGTGCGCGTCGCGCAGTCCGGCCACCAGGTCCGGCCCCTGCTCAGCATGCGCCTGCTGCTGTTGGCTCGAGGCCTCGACCGCGGCATCGCGGGCGCCCAACAACCGCATGGCCTGGTCGGCCAGGCTGCCGGCGACAGGGTTCTCCCAGTCGCCCTGCAGGTCGGTCGAGCTGTCCTCGGCCATCGCCTTCTCGAGCCGATGCAGCTCACCCTCCAGGCCGACGTATCGGGTCAGCTTGGCCTGCTGCAGATGGTAGTGGCCGAGCAGGTTGCCGGTGGTCGCGGCAAGATCGGCGTCGGCGAGGATCACCTCGCGGCGCCAGCTCGCCGGCTCGTCGGGATCCAGCGCGCAGACGGCGTCGAGCAGTTCGTCCTGCGCGGCGATCTCCGCCCGCAAGCGGCTCACGTACCGCCGGATGCCTACCCCGGCAAGCACGGCCGCGATCAGCGCCACCAGCGTCGAGAACCAGAAAGCGTTCACGGGATGGAGCCGGAAATCGCCGATGGTCAACGGGTCCCTGAAACCGGAGAAATCGAAGAGCGATTCCGGAGCCCCGCCCGCAGCCGTCAAGGCGCCCGCGCCGAGGGTCAGCGCGGCCAACGCCATGAGCAGGCCATGAGACACCCCGAGCATCCGGTCGCCGTTCGGATCGCGCGATCGTCGTCCTTCGGGCGGGACCATCGCGTTCGGCGTCACCGGCGCATTGGCGGTATCGGTCGACCGGCCCGGGGCGGCAGCCGCGCCGGCGGCGGCCGTCGTGGCGGAGAGGTTCGCCGGGTCGTCATCCGGGAAGTCGTCCATCAGGTCGTCGTCCCATTCTCCGACGGGAGCATCGGGACCGACCTCGGGCAGATCGAGGTCCAGGTCCATGTCGAGACGGTCGCTCATGCCGCATACCTCGCACGTAGAGACGGTATCCTGCCGACAGGTTCGGGCGTCCTATCGGCAAGAGAGCGGGCGACCGTAGCAGGAATTCGGGCAGGCCCGGGCGGCGCCGCCTCGCGGACCGGGACCCGGGCCGAACTCCCTGCGCGTCGCGTTCGTGCCCGGAATCGACGGCGAAGGCCCCCGCGGCGGTGGCCGGGACACACGGCACGCCGCCTGCATGGTCGGCGGGCGTCGACCCCGTCCGAGGAGCCTGCCATGACGTCCGTCACCACCCGCCGCCGCGCAACGGTGCGCTACCGCAGCCTGTTCCCGGCGCTCGACCCGGCGCGCCCGGTCGGCTGGTACTTCGCCGAACAGTTGCTCGAGGCCCGGTCGCAATCGACGTGGCCGACCAACAGCCGCGGCCCGGACGAGGACGTCAACGCCTACCTGATCGGGTTGCTGGCCTGCTGGTCGCAAGGCGATCCGCGCGGCGGGGTCCGACCGGGCCGGGATCCGCTCCTGCGGCCGGTCGACGGCCTGGGGCCCGCACCCACGATCGAGCACCTTCGCCGCCAGGCCGACCACCGGCTGCTGGCCCTGGGCCTGTTCGATCGCGGCGACCTGGTCCGGCGCCGCCGGGACGGTTGGTGCATGAGCACCGAGGAGACGCGCGCGCGCGACATCGGCGTCGCCAGGCACTGCTACGAACTGGCCGCCAGCATGGCGACCGGCCGGCGCGACGGCCGGCAGCACCTCGCCATCGTCTGGCGGAAGCTGGCGAACGGGCTGGAAGGTTACCTGCACGTGCTGCAGACGTTGGCGCGATGCCGGCTCGGCCTGGGGGCGCGGCTCAGCGACGGGGCGTTGCAGCGTCTGCTGGCCGATGAGTGATGAAGGCCAGGATATCCCGCTCCAGTCCCCCCGAACCATGCGCCGCCAGCACGTCGTGACCGCCCGTCGCAAACGCCTGGAAACGACAGCGCGGATCATGGGCCCGTTTCTGCAGCAGGCGCAGGGATTGCGGGCTGGCGCGGTCGTCGTCGTCGCACATCACCCCGAAGATCGGCAGCTTGAGTTTGCCGGCCAGCTCCTGCGCGGCCTGCATGCTCTCGGTCGCATCGACGAGGGTGCCCAGGCGGCGACGCACCGGGCCCAAGCGCATCAACTTCAACGCCCAGAACAGCCGGACCCAGAGGCTGACCCTCGGCACGAGGTCGGGCGCGAGCAGCACCAGCGAGCGGACCTTCTCGCGCTCGGCCAGATGCAAGGCCAGCGCCGCGCCGAACCCGACGCCCACCACGTGCACGTCCGGGCAGGTGTCGGCCAGGAGCTGGTACCCGCCGCGCAGACGCTGCAGGGCCGCGCGCCAGCGTGCCTCAGGCCGGGCCTCGATCCCATGACCGTATTCCGCCAGCAGGAGAGCGTGCACGGTCAGCCCGGCGGCGTTGAGGGTCTGCGCCAGGGGCACGAGGTGGGCCGGACCCTGCTGCACGTCGTGCACGAGCAGGACTCCGGGCGCGTCCGGCTGACCGGAGCGCACGAAGGATCGCTGATGCTTGGGCACGCCGAGTTCGGCCTCGCCCAGCATGCGCAAGCGGTCATGGGTGCGCATGAGCATCAACCGCGTGCGGGCGTCCCGCGTCTTGCCACGGCACGTGCGCTGCATGTCCCAGGCGGTCAAGGCCATGTTCTGAAGCTGCTGCCGGCGCTGTTCGTTACGCAGGTTGTCGCGGGCGGCGGTGTCGGTGCTCACGCGCTGGCATTCTCCGTGAGTTGTTCCGCCCGCTCCACGATCAGATCGGGCTGCTGATCCGGCGGCAACGCGGCCAGCACCCCACGGTCGGGATACTTGCCGCTCAAGGCGAAGACCGTGGCCATGCCCAGGCGTCGCGCGCCGGCGAGGTCGGTGAACGGATCGTCGCTGATAAATAGCGCCTCGGCCGGCGCCGCGCCAAGGGATTCCAGCGCCTGCAGGTAGATCGTCGGCTCCGGTTTGCCCGCCGTCACCGCCTCGACGCCGGGCACGGCCATCTGGAGCGCGGCGGCCCAGGCGCCAGGGCCCAGGCGGGGCTGACCGTGCGCGTCCAGCCAGAAGCGGTTACGGTGCAGGCAGAGCAGCCTGGCGCCCCCCTGCAGCCAGACCAGAGCACGATCCAGGTCCGCCAGGCGCTTCTCCGGCGCCACGCCGAGCACCACCACGTCGCAGGACTCGTTCGCGGTTTCCACGAGCACGAATCCCTGCCCCTCGAGCCAACCGCGAAGCTCCGAAGCGCCGAGCCAGCCGATCCGCCGCGTGCCCGCGGCCTGCATCCAGGCCACGCCCACGCTCAAGGCGCCGACGAGGTCGGCCCGTTCGATCGTGAACCCAGCCTGGCGCAAGGCGACCACCTGGTCGGCCGGACGCTGCGTCGTGCTGTTGCTGACCAGCCGCCAGCGCACGCCGCGGTCGCGCAGCCCGTTCAGCCACGACACCGCGCCGGGCAACGGCCGGTATCCCTTGTCCCGCACGAGCACGCCCTCGACATCGATCAGGTAGACATTGCGCGGCACGGGCACCTCACCCTTCAACGTTCGGGGTCTTGCCGCCCGCCTCGGCCACGCGGGCGAGCATCGCGTCGTAGGCCGCCGCGAGGCGCGGCCAGCAGAAAGCGTCCATGGCGGCGGCCAGAGGGCACATGTGCCCGAAGCCTTCGCCGCGGATCAGACCCGAGAGCAACGCCACGAGTTCGTCGGCGTCCGTGTAGAAGTGTCGTCCCCGGCACAGGGCGCCGTAGAGGCTCGGGTAGACCTGCCGTCGCGGCAACACCGGGTAGCAACCCGCGTGCACCGCCTCCGCCACCGCGATGCCAAAATACTCCTGTTCGGCGCAACTGACCACGATATCTGCCGACTGCAACCAGCGCTCGTATCGGCGACGGTCGTCGACATGGCCGAACGCGAGGCACCGGTCACCCAGCCGCGCCGCCAGGGGCTGGAAGACCTCGCCGCGGTGCCGGTCATCGCCGAGCAGCAGCACCGCGAATTCGAGCCCCTGGTCGAGCAGGCGGCCGACCGCCTCGACGAAGAGTTCCGGCCGCTTGTCGAACTCCCAGCGGTGGTTCCACAGCAGGATCGGCCGCCGACCGTCGCGTGGCCAGGACGGCCCGGCGGCCTGGTCGCATGGGCTGCCGCGCCAGACCGCGCGGTCCGGCGCGTCGAGCGGGACGCGCTCGAGGCCTACCGGCAGCACCTCGCTGCGCGCCTCGAGCCGACCACGCACGCCGCGCGGGATGGCCTCCGGCATGCGGCCGAGATAGTCCGGCAAGGCGTCCAGGAACAGGTCGCGGTGGAACGCCGAGTTGAAGACGACATGATCGGCCGCCAGGCAGCTGACGATGTTCGTGAACCCGAAATGGAAATCGAACTCCTCCTCGGGCGACAACGGATACGTCAGCTGGTTCTCGTGCATGTAGAGCACCAGCGGCCGCCGGTCCAGCGGCGCCGGCAGCAGCCCCCTCAGGTCGGCAACGTTCAGCAGGCTGGTCGCCAGGATCAGGTCGCAAGGCTCCGGCTCGGCGGTCAGACGGTCGGCGAACCAGGCGGCGGCGCCGCGCATGCGCCATTTCCAGAATCGCGGCGGCAGGGTGAGCGCCCGATAGCGGTGGCGCGAGTGGCGGGCGAGTCCGAGGCGAAAATCCTGGTGGGAGCCGCCATCGTGGGATTCCACGAACACGATGTCCAGTATCGGGTTGCGGCATTCCATGCCCGATTCCTCCGCCACGGGATACCAGAGCCGATCAGCGCTTCTTTCCCCGCCGTCCAGCATAGCCCGTCATTGAATTGATACCAAACCAGATTTCCTGTATACTTGATAGAACTGTTGCCAGCTTCCTGGAAGCCCGGCCCGCACGCCGCTGCCTGGACTCTAGCCACGCCCACGAGGAGAAGCCGATCCATGTCGAAGTTGACCCCGCTGCTCATCGCCGCCGTGCTGACCGTGGCCACGATGGCGGCCGCGCTCCCGTTCGAGAACAGCTCCGTGGTCGGCCATGCGCCCGATCGCCTGATGATCACGCTCGAGCCCGGCGTCAAGCTGGCCATCGACAAGAGCCTCGGCCGGCCGTTGACCGGCCTGCGCGAACTCGACGAGGCGGTGGTCAAGCACGACGTGACCGACATCGAGCTGCTCTACGGCAAGATGATCCATATGTTCGACGACCCGGCCACGCGCGCGCTGCTCGAGAGCGTCTACACGGTCGTGTTCCCGAACAAGGCCAGCCTGCAGGCGGTCCACGACGATTTCGCCAAGGTGCCGCAGGTGCGGGAGGTGCACCCGGTGGCGATCTGCAAGATGTACGGCAGTGCCTTCTTGCCCAACGACCTCTCCTCCAACCAGTGGTACCTGCGCAACACGGTCGTCGGTGGCGGCGACATCCGCGCCCTCGGCGGCTGGGCCGAGGCGCTCGGCGACAGCAACGTCATCATCGCCGTCGGCGACTCCGGCGTCGACTGGGCGCATCCGGACCTCGGCGGCCCGCACCCGGACAAGGTCAACGGCGCGATCTGGACCAACTGGGCCGAGTACTACGGCACGCCGGGCCAGGACAGCGACGGCAATGGTTTCGTGGACGACATCCGCGGCTGGGACTTCGTGAACCTGCCGGCCGGCAGCTGCTATCCCGAAGAGGATTGCGTGACGCCGGACAACAATCCGATGGACTTCGACAGCCACGGCACCAACATCTCGGGCATGGCCGCCGCGATCACCGACAACGGGATCGGCATCGCGGGCACCGCGCCGGGTTGCAAGATCATGGCGCTGCGGGTGGGCTGGCTGCCGAACGGCACCTCGCAGGGCGTCGTACGCATGGATTTCTGCGCCCAGTCGATGGTCTACGCCGCCGCCAACGGCGCCAAGATCTACAACGCGTCCTGGGGCAGCACCAGCTTCCTGGCCAGCGCGGTCACCACCTGCCTGAACGCGGGCATGCTCATCTTCACGGCCGCCGGCAACGACAACGATACAGTCGCCTCGTACCTGGGCGGCTACAATGACACGCAGCGGCGCGTGCTGGCGGTCGCCTCGACCAACTCCGGCGACCAGAAGTCCAGCTTCTCCAACTACGGCCCGTGGGTGAACCTGTCGGCGCCCGGCACGGCCATCTACACGACGGCCTATAACGGCTTCACCGGCGAGAGCGGCTACAACACCGTCCAGGGCACCAGCTTCGCCTCGCCGATCGCGGCCGCCTCCGCCGCGCTGATCTGGTCGTCGAACCAGACGCTGACCGCGGCGCAGGTCTCGGCGCTGCTGCGCAACAACTGCGACAACATCGACCTGCAGAATCCGGGCTTCGTCGGCCAGCTGGGCGCCGGCCGGGTGAACCTGCTGCGCGCCCTCGGCGACAACGTGCACCAGATCCCGGGAGAGTTCTTGTTCCTCAGCGACGCGATGAATTCCGCCGCCGTGGGCGACACGATCAAGGTCCTGGCCAGCCACCAGCTCGGTGAGACCACGATCATCAGCAAGGGCCTGACCTACCTCGGCGGCTTCGACTCCGGCTATCAGACCCGCGACCCGCTCGGGACGCCGTCGGTCATCAACGGCACGCTGAACAACCCGGCGCTGCGCTTCACCGGCGCGGTGGACGCGTCGGTCGTCGTCGACGGATTCCGCATCCAGGGCGGCGGCGGCTCCACGTTCTCGAACATCCCTTACAACGGCCGCTACGGTGGCGGCATCATGCTCAACGGCACCTCGCCGACGCTGCGCAACCTGCACGTGACCGGCAACCAGGTGGGCTCCAGCAACACGCTGGGCATGGGCGGCGGCATCGCGATGCACAACTCGCAGGCCGTGCTGCAGAACGTGACCGTCGACGGCAACAGCGGCATCTACGGAGCCGGCATCTTCATCCATCGCGGCGCGCCGGTGCTGGAGAACGTGACCATCGCGGCCAACACGCCGTTTACCGGCAACGGCCAGAATCCACCGCTCGGTGGCGGCCTGCACATCCTCGACGCCGACGTGACGCTCACCGACGTGACGATCGACGGCCACGCCGGCGTCCAGCGCGGCGGTGGCGTCTACATGGCGACGGTCGCCCAGGCGCCGACGCTCACGATGACCGGCGGCGCGGTGACCAACAACACGGCCATCGACCGCGGGGCCGGCATCTTCACGGGCTCCGGCACGATCGAACTCACCGACGTCGTGATCGGCAACAACAGCCCGGCTCCGACCGCGACGCTCCTGACCGGCGGCGGCCTGCACCTCGAGGCGACCACCGTCTCGCTCGACGGGGTCGTGATCGAGGAGAACTCCGCGCAGTTCGGCGGCGGCGTTTCCTTCCAGGCCTGCCCGTCGATCAGTTTCGTCGGCTCGGTGGTCGCGAGGAACGTCGGGCTGCTGCTCGGCGGCAGCGTGTACCTCACGGGCAACACCTCGGCCACCTTGGCGAACCTGACCGTGGCCGAGAACCACTGCGCCAACGGCGGCGCCGGCCTCTACGCCAACGCCACCCCCCTGACGCTCAGCAACTCGATCATCGCGTTCAACACAGGCGGCGCATCGCTGAGCAACGGCGTGCACATCGCCGGCGCCGCCGCGACGCTCAGCTGCAACAACGTTTTCGGCAACGCGAACCTGAACTATTCCGGCATCGCCGACCAGACCGGCACCAACGGCAACATCTCGCTGGACCCGCTGTTCTGCGACGTCGCCGAGAGCGACTACCGGATCCAGCTCGGCAGCCCCTGCGCGCCCGCCCAGAGCGGCGCCTGCGGCCTGATCGGCGCGCTGGAACCCGGCTGCGACATCGCCAACTCCGTCGAGGATCCGCTGCTGCCGCTGGTGTTCAAGGTGGAGGCGAACTTCCCCAACCCGTTCAACCCGACCACGACCATCCGTTTCACGACGCCATCGGTGGGACGCACGGCCGTGCTGGTCTACGATCTGCGTGGCCGCCTGATCCGCACGCTCGTCGACGCCGAGCTGGCGGCCGGCGCGCACGCCGTGCAGTGGAACGGCGACGACGAACTGGGACGGGCGGTGTCGACCGGCATCTACCTGTACCGGGTCAGCAACGGCGAGCATGCGGCCGTCGGGCGCATGGCGCTCATCAAGTGACGCGTCGTTCACGCCTGGCCAGAGGGGTCTGCCGACCGGCCGGCCCCTCTGGCTTGCGACAGGCAGCCACGAAAGGACCACGGATGAGCACCCAGCCGTCCCGTTCGCTCGAGACGTTCGCCAACCCGGCGCCCGACCGCGACTACGAGATCACCTTCGAGTGCCCCGAATTCACCTGCCTCTGCCCGCTGACCGGCCAGCCCGACTTCGCCCATTTCGAGATCCTCTACGTGCCCGACGCCTATTGCATCGAGCTGAAGTCCCTCAAGCTCTACCTCTGGAGCTACCGCAACGAGGGCGCCTTCCACGAGGCCGTCACCAACCGCATCCTCGACGACCTGGTGGCCGCCTGCCGGCCGCGCATGATGGAGGTGTCCGGCGACTGGTTCGTGCGCGGCGGCATCACCACGCGCGTGCGGGCGACCTACATCGACCCCTCGTGGTCCGGCGCCGTCTGACGAACCAGGGCCGCCAACCGACCCGGTCGTTCAGCCGAGCCGCAACGGCAGGGTCAGGCCGCAGGCCGGGCACGCGGGCTCGGCGAGTCGGCAAACGGTGCGATAACCGCGCCTGGCGATGACGACCTCGCCGCACCCGGGGCACCGCGTGTCGCGCCAGTCGGGCAGTTCCACGTTGCCCACGTAGACGAACCGCAACCCCCGCGCGCAGATCGCCGCCGCGCGCGCCAGCGTGGCTGGCGGGGTGGCCGGAGCGTCGAAGCGGTAGTCGGGATGGTAGGCCGACAGGTGCAAGGGGATGTCCGGCGAGAGATCGGCCAGGGTGTCGCGCAGGCGCGCGAACTGATGATCGTCGTCGTTGTGGCCCGGGATCACCAGGTGGGTCACCTCGAGGTGGACGCCGGCCGCGTGCAGCGCCGCCAGCGTCGCCAGCACGGGCTCGAGGCGGCCGCGGCACACGTCGCGGTAGAACCGATCGTCGGTGCTCTTGAGGTCGATGTTGGCGGCGTCCAGCAGCGGGATCAACTCGGCCAGGGGTTCGGGGTTCAGGTAGCCGTTGCTCACCACGACGTTGACCAGGCCGGCCGCGCGGGCCAGGCGCGCCGTGTCGCGCACGAACTCGAACCAGACCAGCGGCTCGCTGTAGGTGTAGCAGACGCCGACCGACCCGTGCTCCACGGCCAGGCGCACGACCTCGTCGGGAGGCAGGTCGTCGGTGGCGTTGTCCTGCGTCTGGCTCAGCCGCCAGTTCTGACAGAACGCGCAGTGCAGGTTGCAGCCCATGGCCGCCACCGAGAGGATCGCGCGGCCCGGCAGGAAGTGGTAGAGCGGCTTTTTCTCCATCGGGTCGAGGCCGGCCGCCACCACGCGCCCGTACTGCAGCGCCTGCATGCGGCCGTCGCGATTGCCGCGCGTGCCGCAGGGTCCGTCCTGGCCGGGTCGCAAGGTGCAACCCACCGGACAGAGCAGGCAATCCACCCGACCGTCGGCGAGCGGGCGCCACCACGAGGCAGGCGAACTCATGACCGCTCCTCGAGCCGCGCCGCCGCCCACGCGGCCACCGCGCGCACGTCCGGGTCGGGATCGGCGGCGGCCAAGCGGCGGACCTCCTCCAGAAGATCGGTCCGACCGCGGTTGGCGGCCACGACCAGCGCGTTGCGCCGCAGCCCGGACGGGTGCGCGCGCCACAGCGGCGTGTGGCGGAAACGGTCCCGGAAGCCCTGCGGATCGAGCGCGATCAGGTCCGCGAGCGTCAGTTCGGCGTGCGCCGGCAGCGGCTCGTAAGCCGCGGTGACGGGCGGCGACAGGCCGATCGCCGCGGCGCGCAACGCCTTGCCGTTCCAGGGACAGACCTGCTGGCAGACGTCGCACCCGAACAAGCGGTCGCCCTGCGACGTGCGCCCGTCGGCCGGCGCCTGACCCTGCCATTCGATGGTCCACGTCGACACGCAGCGGTTGGCGTCCAGCACGCGCGGCTGCACGAAAGCCCCGGTGGGGCAGGCGTCCAGGCAGCGCGTGCAACGGCCGCAGCGGTCGACATCAGGCTTGGGCAGCGGGCCGCGCGTGGCGACCTCGTAGAGCGGGGTCGGCGCGTCGGCGAGGTCGGCCAGTTCGAGGTTCGTCGGGGCCACGCCGAGCACGAGGCCCGAGCCGAGCCGCTCGTGGATCAGGCAGGTGTTCTTGCCGATGAAACCGAGTCCGGCCCGCGCGGCCCAGCCCCGCTCGAGGTACGGGCCGGTGTCGACCGCGGGGTAGGCCACGAGATCGGGCCACCTGGCTCGCAAGCCCTCGACCACGGTGCCCACCGCGCGTTTCAGCACGTCGTGGTAGTCGCGCCCCCGCGCGTAACGGGCGACGTCCGGCAACCAGTCGCCGAAAGCGTCCTCGGTGGCGGGCCAGCCGGCGGTGTAGCGCTGCGCGAAGACGAGCATGGACCGCGCCCACGGGTTGCGGCGCCGCGGGTCGGCGCGCTCGTCGCGGGTGCGGGCGAGGTATTCGAGCCCGCCGTGGCGGCCCTGGTCGAGCCACCGGTGCCAGGCTTCGGCGTGCGGGAGTGGGCCGTCGATGGGCACGGCGCCGGCGAGGTCGATGCCCACCTCCGGGCAGAGCGCGGCCAGCCGGTCGGCGAGCGCCCGGGCCGGCACCCGCGGGCCGGGGGCTGCGGCGCCGCTCACGGCGCGCCCAGCCGCGCCACGGCGTCGCGGTAGCCGGCCTCGAAGCGGGCGATCACCTCGGCCACGGTCGGGATGTCGTCGATCAGGCCGCTGACCTGACCGATCTCCAGCTCGCCGTCCTCGAGGTCGCCCTCGAGCATGCCGCGGCGCGCGCGGCCCTGGCCCAGGTGCGCCGCCAGTTCCTCGCGCGTGGCGCCGCGCTGCTCCAGCGCCGCGATC
>CAZVWL010000033.1:0-18446 GCA_964630845.1 uncultured Fibrobacteraceae bacterium | reverse complement strand
CCCCCCTTCCCCCCCATCTTATACCCTCAATCCACCCCCCCAAGCCCCCACCCCCGTCTCGGAGGACCGACGAGTGGACTGGCACGAGCTAAACAAGCATCGCGTGGCCGACCTGCGCGAGAAGATGAAGGAGCACCTGCCCCAGGTGCAGGGCGTGATGGCGATGAAGAAGGAGCAGATCGTCAGCTTGCTGGCGGAAGCTCTCGGCATCGAGCCCCCGAAGAAGGTCGTCGTCGGCATCGACAAGACCGCGGTCAAGGCCAAGATCCGCGATCATAAGGTGTTGCGGCAGAAGGCTTTGGAGGCTGGCGATCACGCCGCGCTGCGGAGCGAGCGCCGCAAGATCCACGCGCTGAAGCGGTCCCTGCGCAAGGCGAGCAACCTGACTCGCTGAGCAGGACGACACCGCCCGTTTCTGGCGGCCGGAGCGGCCACGGGGCTGTTCCGGTCGTCTTTGTTCGGGTATTGCGGCCGACGGCGTGCGCTGGCTCCGGTCGGTGCGCCGGCGCACCGGAAATGCCGTGGATCGCCTCCATTCGCCGGTTCAAGCCGCTCCACGTTGATTGCGTGCATTCAAAAAGACGCGCGCCGGCTGGCGGTGACACGACGGCCGTCCATGAGATCATGGACGGCCGTCGTTCATCTCGCCGTGGCGGGGCGCTGGGCGGCGCGGCTACTTCACGAGCGACACCTTCGCCCCTGCGGTCGCGCGGCCGGCGTTCATGCGGACGAAGTACACGCCGCTGCCCGCCGGGGTGCCGCGATCGGTCAGGCCATCCCAGGCGACGTCGTGGTGGCCCATGGCGAGGTCGGCGGACAGAAGGGAACGCACCAGGCGGCCTTGCAGGTCGTAGATCGCGACTTCCACCGCGCCGTCGCGCGGGTTGGTGAAGCGCACGGTGGTGCTGGGGTTGAACGGGTTCGGGTAGGCGGCGACCGAGGCGACGACGGTCGGCACGAGGTCGACTGGGGTCGTGTCGCCGGATGAGGTCGTGATGCGCAGGAGGAAATCGTCGACGTAGAAGCCGTCGGCAGACACGCTGCTATCGCTGGCGAGGCGGAAACGGAAGCGGACGTCGGTCTGGCCGATGTACGGCGTGAGGTCCACGGCGCAGGTCACCCAGTTGGCCTGGGTACCGTCGAAGCAGGGGGTGCCGACCGGCACCTGGACGCCCTGGCCGCTGGCCGAACGGGTGCGACCAGGCACGGCCAGCGCCGTCCACTGGCTGCCGCCGTTGGTCGAGACCTCGAAGAACACGGCGTCCCAGCTCGCTTCGATGGCCCACTTGGCCATGAAGCTGACCTCGGGGTCGCTCACGTTCTCGAGGCTCACGCCGGTGGTCGTGCCGGTGATCAACGAGGCGTTGTGGGGGTAGTTGCCGGTGCTCGACTTCAGGCAGTAGCCGCTGCCGAAACCGGGGCCGACCTGGACCCATTGGCCGCTGAAGACGCCGGTGCCGGCCTCGAAGTCCTCGGCGATGGGGTAGCTGATCACGGCCCCGCCGAGCACGAAATCGAGGGCGACGGGATCGTTGCCCACCGTGACCTGCTCGATCGCCGTCATGTATCCTTCGGCGCTGACGGTGAACGTGTAGTCGCCCTGGAAGAGGTCGACCTCGTAGGCGCCACCCGAGGCGGCCGACGTCGTCACCGTCTCGACGGGCGCGCCGGCGGGCCAGGTGGTGATCGTGACCGTGGCGTCCAGGCCCTGGCCTTGCTGATTCGTGACCGTGCCGGCCACGTGGCCGCCGGCGAGCGGTTGCATCGCGAAGTCCACCACGTTCTCGACGCCCCAGACATTGGCCACGCCGCTGATGGTCTGGGTCACGTAACCGATCGCCTCTGCTGTGACCTGGTAGGTGCCGGTGTCCAGCAGCTTGTAGTAGTCGCCGTGGGCGGGGTTGGTGTGCACGGGCATGGCGTTGCCGGTGATGGTGATCGTGGCGGCGAGCGGCGCCCCCGAGGCGGCGTCGGTCACCCGGCCGGTGATGCCGGCGCGGGCCGACCTCGCGTAGGCGATCATCGACTCGCGGTTGTCGTTCCAGAATCCCGGCAGGGCCGCGTTGCTTGGCCACTTGACGTTGGAGACCTCGCAGGTCACGTCGATGCAATCGGTCTGGTCGTAGCTCCAGTCCTGGAGCGACCCGGTGATCACGTACCAGGCGGCGCCGTTGGTGATGCCCTGCGGGAAGCTGCCGTTGTACATCGGCAGGTTCCGGGTCGAGTACTCCAGCGAGAGCTTGATGAGCGCGTCGTTGTCCGGCGCCAGCGTGTACGTGTAGTCCCAGGGGTAGTTCATGACCAGCGCGCCACCGTGGTAGTTCAGGCTGATCACGAAGTGATGGGCCTGCGCGTGGGCCATGAACAGCAGGTTTTCGTGCTGGGTGATCGGGTGCGTGCCGGCCGGCAGGGGGAAGTTGCGGTTCAGGTCGACGTTGTTGGCGTTGGTGCGCCGCACGAGGAAGGTGCCGTCCGGGTTGTGGTTCGGCATCAGGTGCAACTCGTAGTTGTCGACCAGGTCGGTCACGTGCTCGTAGCCGGACTGCCCGTACTTGTCCATCAGGAAGTGGGCCAGGTTGAGGGTCAGCACAAGGCCGGTGATCTCGTCGCCGTGAATGGTCGCCGAGTACCGCACCTGGGGCTTGGGAGCGCTCGTCTGGACGTCCTGGGTGATCTTGATGGCGTGCAGCGTGCGGCCCTGGATGGAGGAGCCCCAGGAGTAGTAGTGCGCCATGGTCGGGTGCGCCGCGGCCAGATCCTGCAGCATGGTGCCGGTCTGGTCGTTGGTCGGCACGTAGTTCAGCGGATAGTTGCGCACGTCGGCGGCTTTGCCTGCGGCCATCTCGCCCCACAGCTTCTCGGTGGCCTCGCGGTGTTCGCGATCCAGGTCACGGAGCCGCTCCGGACGGTAGCCGGCGAGTTGCAGCGCCGCGAACTCGTCGTCTGTCACCCTGGGCGTAAAGACCAGCTGCCATGGCTTGCCGTCGGCGACGTCGGGCCGGATCTGGGAGCGGTCGAACGAGGCCACCGGGACCTGGGCCAGCAGGACCTCCAGTTCGGCGAGGTCGCGCAGCGTGATGCGGA
Source organism: uncultured Fibrobacteraceae bacterium (assembly GCA_964630845.1). GTDB lineage: Bacteria > Krumholzibacteriota > Krumholzibacteriia > LZORAL124-64-63 > LZORAL124-64-63 > Glo-17. Next base: position 15,362 of record CAZVWL010000033.1, on the reverse strand, counting down.
CCGGGAAGTCTGTCCACTCCTTGACCTGCCAGGCCGGCAGACCGTCGCTGTCCAGGGGGATGTCGGTGTCGGCGGCCAGGGCGTTGCCCAGGCAGAGAACCGCGGCCAGAACCACGATCACGCGCAATTTCGTCGAGAACCGGTGCATGGTGAGCATACTCCCGTGCTGAAGTCTGGCGGCCGGGCCCCAGCGTCCGGCGCGCCCCGCGGCTCGCTGACCATCATAACACAGGGGCGTCCCGGGAGCATAGGCAAGCGGGGCGGCCGCCGCCGCCCGGCCCCGCGGTGGGCCGGGCGGCGGCATCCCTGTCACTTGAGCAGCAACATCTTGTCGGTGACCGTCTGGCCGTCGGCGGTCAGCCTGTAGACGTACGTGCCGCTGGCGACCTGGTGGCCCTGGTCGTCGTGGCCGCGCCAGACGGCCTGGTGGCGGCCGGCGATCAATTCGCCGTCGACCAGGGTCGTCACGAGGCGGCCGCGCAGGTCGAAGACCGCGAGCTTCACCTTGCCGGCGCGCGGCACGGAGAAGGCGATCGTCGTCTGCGGGTTGAACGGGTTCGGGACGTTGCGCTCGAGGGCGAGCACGCGCGGCGTGTCCTCGGGCGCGTCGGTGATCGTGCCGGCATAGCCGATGTTCAGGCACCACTGGTTGAGGGTGCCGACGTCGTAGGAAGCGTGGTCGCTGACCCGCAGCGTCCACGTGCCCTGCATCTCCTGGCCGATGAAGGCCGCCAGGTTGCCGGCCGGCGTGAGCTGGTCCGGGTACCAGCCGACGATGTCGTCGGCCGACCCGCCGCTGCGGTCGTGCAGCATGATGGTCGTGCCGGCGGGCGAGGTCAGCTGCAGGCGGAGGTCGCCGATGTACGTGTGCGTGAGGTTGACGTAGACGCGCACGTTGGTGATCTCGCCGCCCTGCGCGATGGTGATCGTGCTGGTGACGCCGTTGGTGTTGTTGTCGGGGATCGTGATGCCCGGCGACACGCAGGCGTTCACCTCGAAGACCACGGCCAGGTTGAAGTTCACGCCCGCCAGGTGCTGGCCCTCGACCAGGTTGACCGACGCCGTACCCTCGGCGAAGCCGTCCTTGGCCGCGGTCAGCGTGTAGCTGCCGGCCGCCAGGCCCAGCAGCAGATAGCTGCCATCGGCCGCGGTGGTCGTGGTGGCGCCGCCCGGGTTGGCGGTGATCGTCACGCCGCCATGGTTCTGCTGCCCTTGCAGGGCGACCGTGCCGCGCACGCTGCCCTGGGTCAGGATCGGGAAGTCCTGGCGGAACAGATCGTGGCCCGCCTTGAGGATGAAGGTATTGACCTCGCCGCCCATGGTGGGGGTGCAGACCAGCGAACCCTCATCGCTGGAGATGTAGCCGAGCCCCGGGACGTAGGCGCGCAAGGTGGTGCCGGGCGTCCCGCAGGCGGCGGTGATCGTGCTCTCCAGGTTCATCGCGAACAGGTCGACCAGGCCGTGCTCGGTGGCGACCGAAACGACGGGGTTGGTCAGGGGCATCGCGGTGACCGTCAGCTCGTCGCTGAACAGGAATCCGGCGCTCGGGTGCGAACCGTAGATCGTCAGCGGGCAGCCGTAGGGATAATCGATCTCGAAGGTCGCGACGCCGGCGGCGTCGGTCACGGCCAGCAGGCCAAAGGTCATCGGATCGTTGATCTGGACCTCGACGCCGCGGATCGGCGTGACGCCATCGTTCTCCATGACCTCGACCGTGACGGTGGTCGGCACCATGGCCGGGATCGTCTGCGGCGTGATGCTCACCACGCTCGGCGAGGCGACCGGGACCTCCACGATGTAGGGCACCCTGTTCTGAGCCATGACCACGAGCTTGGCCGGCTGGCCGGCCTGCAGCGGTTCGAGGAATTCGATCGCGACGCCGGCGTCGCCCAGACGCACGGTGCCGGCGCCCTTGAGCACGCCGCCCTGGGTCACGCCGATGTAGCTGCCGGGCACGGCCTGCACCGTCATGCCCGTCATGTTGGCGACCAGGTTCGCCGGATGGCTCACCGGGTTCGCGCTGGGCACGCCCATGTAGGGGCTGATCGACGGGTCGCCGAGCAGGTTGTAGATGTTCCAGTAGTAGGCGGTCAGGCTCGACCCCGACTCCTGCACCGCGAGGTTGCCGGCGAACATGATCGCCGCCTGGGTCACGTACCAGCGATCCTGGTTACCCGACTCGTTCGGCATGTCGTGGAAGATGCCATCGTAGCAGCCGAGACCGGTTTCCCCGTAGGTCATGCCGTCGCGGATGGAGGCTTGCGGCAGCACGCCCACGCTCCAGTAGACGTCCTCGTGCCAGTACGTGTTGTTCGAACCGCCGATGTAGCCGATCGCGCCCTTGTTCGGCGCCCGCAGGAACGTCTCGCCGAAGCACTCGGCGATGTTGTAGGTCGAGGTCTGGCAGCAGTTGCCGATCGCCAGGAAGTACTTCCCGGCGTTGGTCATGTTGTTGACGTTGGACTGCGTCATGCTCGGGTCCGACCAGCTGGTCGTGCTGCCATGGGCCGTGTAGTTGATGAAGCCGATGCCGGTGTTGCAGTTGTTGATGATCTGCGACGACGCACTGCCGCTGGCGGGGTAGTAGTAGGCGTAGGTGTTGATCCCGTGCGCGGCGTTGAAGTAGTACTGCTCACCATAGCGGATGGTGCCGTTGGCGTGGGTGATCGACCAGTAGCTGTCGACGCCGGCGATCAGCGTCACGTTGCCGAGGTAGCTGGGGTCGGGCATGCCGTAGGTGTCGTACATCATCGTCTTGTCGAGGATGGCCTGCAGCATGCTGCTGTTGGTGGCCGACAGGCGGCCGTAGTACATGTCCGGGATGGTGTCATTGTTCACGTCGCAGTAGGGCCGGTCCGTCGCGTTGCCGCTGATGGCCCAGGTCGGGCACTCGGCGACGTCGCCCACGAAGACCACGAAGCTCGGCGCCGGCTGCTGCGGCGTGGCGTTGTTGTAGAGGTTGCGGAGGTAGGTCTGGATGGTGGTCGTGGTGGTGCCCACTTCCGGCGAGCCGATGACGCCGGTCACGACGCGGAACCCGCGCTCGGTCTTCCACTGCACGTAAGGCTGCAGCTGCGTCACGAACATGCTCGGGGTGATGATCACGAGCGTGACCTCGTCGCGCACGAGGTCGGGATGATTGTCGTGAAGGCCGCGCGCGCCGGCGATTCGCGAGTACGGCATCTCGAAGAAGGGGCTCCACGTGGCGGCGTGCAGCGCGGCCTCGGCGGCCTCGTCGCCGCCGCTGAAACGCACGCGCACCTGCATCGTCTCGGTGACCTCCACCTCGCCGGCGATGGGGTCGTACCGGACGGGCGCGATCTCCAGGCGGGCGAAATCGACCGCGCGCAGGCGGCCCTGGTGCTGCAGGCTGGCCGGCGGCGCCTGGGCCTTCAACCCGGCCTCGGCGTAGGCGGCCGCGTTGAAGTGGAACGGCGCCAGGGCGGGGTCGTCGCTCTTGGAAAGGCTGGGCTGCGTGGGCAGCAGGAGATGCTCGACGCCGTGGTCGGCCAGGCGGATGCGGCGGGTCGTCACGTCGACCACCTCGACGCTGGCCGACGCGCCCATCGGCACGCGGACCAGGCGGTTCATCACCGGCAAGCTGGGGTCACCGATGGCGTGCGAGGCATGGAAACCCGGGATGATCAGGCGGGTGAACACGCCGCCCTTGGTCTCGACGTCGAAGAACTCGAGCCGGCCGACGTTCACCATCACGGTGTAGCCGCCGTCGGGCTCAACGCTGATGTCCAGACCGGGCTCGCGACCGGTCAGGTCGAGGGACTGGGGCTTGGCGAGCGCCGCGCCGGCGACCAGCAGCAACGCGACGACCACGAGCAGGACCTTACGCATGCTCATCAGAGACCTTCCTTGCGACATGAACGCCCGAAAAAGGAGGCATGGATCAAAGGTGTTGCCATGCCGTCATCAAGTATATCACGCGCGCATGTCGTGATAAAGTGTGTTTTGAAAATAGAACTATTTTTAACACCTAGTGCTCTACTTGAATCCATGTATCCTTTTTGGACATGATATTCGGATCCGTATTGCAACAACGGGGCCCCGGCTGATGCCGGGGCCCCTTGGTCGCGGGATCAAGCCGTCACTTGACGAGCGTCATCTTCCGGGTGGCCACCGCGTCGTCGGTGACCAGACGGTAATAGTAGACACCGCTCGATTGGCGACGTCCCGCATCGTCCGTGCCGTCCCAGTTCACGGTGTGCGCGGCGGCGCCGAGGTTCGCGTCGACGAGCGTGCGCACCAGGCGGCCGGCGACGTCGTAGACGCGCAGGTTCACGCGGCCGTCGCGCGGCAGGTCGAACCGGATCGAGGTCATCGGGTTGAACGGGTTCGGGAAGCTGTCGTAAGCCCGGAACACCGTCGGCGTGCCGGCACCCTGCGGGTCGACCGAGGTGACCTGCACGCCATGGGTGATGCGCAGGCACCAGGAATTGAGCGTGCCCACGTCGCCGCCGGCCATGTCGGCCACGCTGAGCGTCCACTGACCGGACATGAGCAGCCCGACGAACGCCTCCAGGTTCTCCGCCGGCTGCAGCTGGCTCGGGTACCAGCCGACGATGTCGTCGGCGCTGCCGCCGGAGCGGTTGTGCAGGACGACCGCGGTCTGGCACGGCGAGGTCAACGTGATGCGCAGGTCGCCGATGTAGGTGTGGGTGATGTTCAGGTAGACCTCGAGCTGCGAGATGGCGATGCCGGGCATCGGCGGCACGGTCAGGTGCGCGGTCGTGGTCTGGTTGTCCTGGATCGGCGCGCCCGGCTGCTCGCAGAAGTCGGTGACCGTCACCGGCGTGAGCACCATGTCCACGCCGGTCAGGTTCTCGCCTTCCTGGAGGCTGACCTGCTGGGACGCCGTCGACCAGCCGGTCATGCTCGCCACGACGCTGTAGCTGCCGGCGTACAGGCCGGGCAGCGAGTACGAGCCGTCGCTCGCGGTGACCGTCGAGCCGCCGTTGGGGATGGCGCGCACGGTGATGCCCGCGTGGTTGCTCTGGCCGTGGAGCGTCACCTGGCCGGACACGCCGCAATCGCCCGCCTCGGGCGTCAGCAGCCAGAGGACGGCGTTCTCCAGCAGGTCCAGGCGCCCATCGCCGGCGGCTCCGTAGTTGAAGCAGAAGAAGACGATCTGCCCACCGATCGGACTGGGATTGGGATCGTAGGCGATGACGCTGGCGCGTTCGGTCTGATTGGTCCAGCTCATCACGCGCCGGCCGGTCGGCAGCGGGGTCATGGCGTCGCTGTCCCCGTATCCGCTGTAGGTCAGCTGGATGGTGCGACCGGTCAGGTTGTTGGGATGATTGGCCACCCAGTGATCGGTGGCGATGCCCTGGATGCTGCCGCTGTTGTCGGCGTTCCAGGTGTTGGTGTGCATCACATGGGTGGCGAAATCGCCCGAGCTGCGATGGTTGTAGCCCACCTCGCCGCCTTCCAGCAGGATGTGCCCGCCTTCCTGGGCGAACTGCGCCAGCGCGTTGCGCACCACCACGTTCTGCAACGTGCTGGTGCGGGCCCCGCAGGCCACCACCACCAGGTCGTGCTCCCAGAACAGCGCCGGATCCACGCTGCTGATGCCCACCACGTTGACGTAATAGCCCAGTTCCTCGAGGTCGGCCGCCAGCAGCGTGGCGCTCTTGATCGGTGCCGGCGCGTAGGCCGCGGCCAGCAATTCACCCTTGTCGCTGAGCTTGTCCTCGGCCACGGCCACGACCGTGCTGTCGTCGATCAGCAGGATGTCGCCCGCCGTGGGATCCAGCAGCCAGTCCTTGGACACGACGGGGTCGCTCACCGTGATGGCGACCGTCACCGGGACGTGGTGCTGCGCCCTGACCCGCACGTCGTACGTGAAGTACGGCAGGCTGCCGGTCGTGTAATGGCCCTCGGCGTCGCAGAAGACCTCGTTGTAGAGGGCGCCGGTGTCGCTGCGGTAGATCTTCACGTTGCCCTGCAGCGGCTCCATGGTCACGCTGTCGTACACGTACCCCGTGATCACGCCGCTCGGCGCCGGGTCAAGGTCGATGTTGAACGTGTTGTCGCCGAAGTTCACGAAGATCGCCTCGCTGTAGGCCAGGTAGCCGAAGTGATCGACCTGCAGCGTGTAGTGATCGACCAGCACCGCCTCCGGCCCGGCGTAGGCGCCGCCGGCGCCGGACGCCACGTCGAACACCGTGTTGCCGCCGCCGTCGACCAGCCGCACCGTGACGCCGGACATGGGCGCCCCGCCGCTGGTGACGACACCGGCCACGGTGCCGTAGGCCGCGACCACATCGAACGACTCGGTGTACAGGTTGTAGCCGCTCAGCGCGATCAGGCCCACGACCTGGCCGAGCTGCGTGGCGGTCAAGGTCAACGACGGCGTGGCGCTGCTCAGCAGGCTGCCGTCGGGCAGGCGCGCGAACAGCGTGAAGCCGGCCTGATCGGCCGTCGCGTGCAGGGTTCCCGGCAGGTTCAGCGGGAACATGTCGTTCATGCCGATCTCGGTGGTGACCGAGAGGTTCGGCCGGCCGAGGTGCAACGCGTTCACCGAGACCTGCTCGGTGAACAGGCGGTAGGTCTCGTCGGGGTCCTGGCCCACGATGTCGAGCGTCGGGCCATACGGGTAGTTCACCGTGATCACGGCGACGCCGGCCGCGTTGGTGGCAACCGGCACGGTCGTGTACTGCAGGCCCTCGGCCCAGACGTCGATGCCGGGCTTGGGCGTCACACCGTCGCTCTCGAGCACGGTCACGGTGATCGCCGTGGTCACGTTGGCGTCGATCGTCTGGGGCACGATGCTCACGTCGGCCGGCACGATGACCAGCAGGTCCTCGATCACCGGCACGCGGTTCTGGGCCATGGCGACCATCTTCAGAGGAACGCCCGGCGTCAGCACCCGCTGGAACGTGATCTCCACCTGGCCGGACGCGCCCACGTGCCCGGCGCCGACCAGTTCGCCGTCCTGCGTCAGGCCGATGTAGGTGCCGTGCGCCGCCTGGATGGTGATCGTCGGCACGCCGACGAAGACGGTCTGCGGGTACGTCATCGGATTGGTCTGCGGAGTGCCCAGGTAGGTCGAAAGCGACGGGTCGCCGAGCAGGTTGTAGATGTTCCAGTAGTAGGCGGTCAGGCTCGACCCCGACTCCTGCACCGCGAGGTTGCCGGCGAACATGATCGCCGCCTGGGTCACGTACCAGCGATCCTGGTTACCCGACTCGTTCGGCATGTCGTGGAAGATGCCATCGTAGCAGCCGAGACCGGTTTCCCCGTAGGTCATGCCGTCGCGGATGGAGGCTTGCGGCAGCACGCCCACGCTCCAGTAGACGTCCTCGTGCCAGTACGTGTTGTTCGAACCGCCGATGTAGCCGATCGCGCCCTTGTTCGGCGCCCGCAGGAACGTCTCGCCGAAGCACTCGGCGATGTTGTAGGTCGAGGTCTGGCAGCAGTTGCCGATCGCCAGGAAGTACTTCCCGGCGTTGGTCATGTTGTTGACGTTGGACTGCGTCATGCTCGGGTCCGACCAGCTGGTCGTGCTGCCATGGGCCGTGTAGTTGATGAAGCCGATGCCGGTGTTGCAGTTGTTGATGATCTGCGACGACGCACTGCCGCTGGCGGGGTAGTAGTAGGCGTAGGTGTTGATCCCGTGCGCGGCGTTGAAGTAGTACTGCTCACCATAGCGGATGGTGCCGTTGGCGTGGGTGATCGACCAGTAGCTGTCGACGCCGGCGATCAGCGTCACGTTGCCGAGGTAGCTGGGGTCGGGCATGCCGTAGGTGTCGTACATCATCGTCTTGTCGAGGATGGCCTGCAGCATGCTGCTGTTGGTGGCCGACAGGCGGCCGTAGTACATGTCCGGCACGTTGTCGTTGTCGACGTCGCCGTAGGGCCGGTCCGTCGCGTTGCCGCTGATGGTCCAGGTCGGGCACTCGGCGACGTCGCCCACGAAGACCACGAAGCTCGGCGCGGGATCGCCGGGCGTGCCGGCGTTATACAGACCGTGCAGATAGCTCTGGATGCTCGCCGTGGTCGTGCCGACCTCGGGCGAGCCGATCACGCCGGTGATCACGTCGAATCCGCGCTCGATCTTCCAGGCCGTGTAGTCGGCGAGCTGGGAGGCGAACTGCGGCGGCGTGACGATGACCATCTTGACGGGATGGCGCACGAGGTCGGCCCGCTGCAGGAAGTCACGGCTGCCGTCGATCCGCGCGTAGACGACGTCAAAGAAGGGGCTGTCGGTAGCCGCGTGCAGATCGGCGCTGCGATCCCAACCGCCGTCACGATGCACGGTCACCAGGAGGCTCTAGACGATCTCCAGCTCTCCGCTTCCGGGCAGGTACCGCACCGGCGAGACCTCCAGGCGCGCGAAGTCGACCGCGCGCAGACGCCCCTGGTGGTAGACGCTGGCCAGCGGGGCCTCGACCCGGGCCTGCCGGTAAGCGGCGAGGTCGTGCACGAAGGGCACATCCTCGATGTTCTGGCTCTTGCTGAGGCTCGGCTGGTGCGGCAGCACCGGATGCGTGAGGCCGTGATCGGCCAGGCGCACGGTGCGGACGACCACGTCGCTCACCTCGAGGCGGACCTCGCCGTCCGCCGGCACCGCGATCAGCCGGTTCATCTGCGGCAGCTGCGGCGCGCCTTCAATCTGCGAATGGTGGAAGCCGGGGATGAACAGCTGGGTGAAGTCGCCGCCCTTGGTCGAGACGGTCAACGCCTGGAGCTGGCCCACCTCGATCCGGTAGGTCAGCGCCGCGCGCGACTCGCCGACCAGGGTCATCTGCGGCCGCTCGCCGCCCAGGGGAATCGTGGTCGTCGCCATGGCGCCCACCGCGAAGGTGAGCAGCAGCACGGTCACCGTGATCATTCGCAAGCGCATCGCGTGTCCTTTCGTTGGCCAGACCAGCCGGCCGAAGAGATGGAGGCAACTCACCGCCGGAGCAACCGCCGAGTGCATTGTTGAGCATATCACAACAACCCCGCCTTATTGAAGCATGCGCTTCAGAATCAACACACCGATACGGAATTTTACGGGATCAAAACGACCGCGAAGTCATCTAATTTGATTCTTTGTTGCTTTCAGGACTGTTTTTGTTGTTAATCAATCGTCATCGCGGCCCGCCTGCAGGTTTGACTCGGAGAAAGTCCCGGTGGTATACTTCCTATTCGAGCGAACCGGCCGCCGAGCTGGCCGGCACCGTCGCGGACTGCCCTGATCGTCGCCGACAAGGGGGCGCCACGTGTACCAGACCCGGGTCCGGAACGTCTTGAGCGGATCGACCGCCGCGATCCTCGCCCTCATGCTCCATGCTGGTTGCGGCCACGAACCGCCGACGCCCGGCGAGGTGGAAGTGACGTCGGACCCGGTCGGCGCGGCCATCAGCATCGACGGACAGGACACCGGCCTGGCCACGCCGGCGGTGGTCGAAGACCTCGAGGGCGGTTCGTACCTCGTGTCGGTCGACCTTTCGGGCGTCACCTTCCGCCCCGCGGTCCAGGACGTCGAGGTGGCCTACGGCGCCCGCACCAGCCTGCATTTCGAGACCGGCACCGGCAGCATGCAGGTGACCTCCACGCCGCCCGGAGCGGCGATCTGGGTCGACGGCGCGCCGACCGGCGAGGTCACCCCGCACACGTTCGAGGACCTCGACCCACGCACCTACAGCGTGGACGTCAGCCTGCTGCATTTCCGCAACGCCGGCGGACCGCGCAGCGTCGACGTGCCTCGCAGCGGCGAGGCCGCGGTCGCGTTCGCACTCGACGTCGCCACCGTCGTCCTGTTCGAGGGCTTCTCGAACGTCTCGTGCACCGGCTGCCCGACGATGCTGCAGAACATCGAGTACCTCATGCATGACGGCGGCTACGGGCTGGACCAGCTGCTCTTCATCAAGTATGCGGGGTCGAACCCCAACGGCGCCGATCCCATGTTCCTCAGCAACATGACCATGGTGCGCAACCGCGCCTCTTACTACACGGGCATGCAGACCTTCGCCTTGCCGTCGCTGGTGATCCAGGGCTCGCTGGTCGGCGGCCTCGGCACCCCGCCCGGGCAGAGCGGCCTGCAGCAGGTCCTCGATGGCGCGCTGGCTGTGCCCGTGGGGATCTACGTGACGGTCTCGGCGCCCGACGCCGGCAACCTCGCCATGCGCGACGTGGCGTGCACGATCACGGTGCACGCGCCGCTAGCCGAGGCGGACCTCGCCGGCTGCCTGTTGCGCGCGGTGCTGGTCTACTCGGAGGTGCACACGGCGGTCGAGTACGTGCCAGGCGGCCGCGAGTACCACTGGGTGGCGCGGCGCGACGCGGAAGTCGCCGCCGCCATCGGCGCGGTGAGCCCCGACGCTCCGGCCACGTTCACGGTGACCCTCAACGATCCCGACCCCGCCCCGTTCAACCTCACGCCGCTCGGGCGCGAGGTGATCGTCTTCGTCCAGGACCGCGATACCCGAGCCGTCGTGCAGGCCGGCTCGACCATGGCCGGCTCGCTCGGACCGGCGCCCCAGCCCCGCCTCGTCAACACCGGAGGATTCCGATGAACACCTTGCGCAAGCTGTCGACGTCCCGCCGCCTCGCGATCGGCTGCCTGCTGGCCGTGGCGCTGGCCGGCCCCGCCCTGGCCCAGTCCTACGCCTTCAGCTTCTGGCAGGGTCCGGCCGACATGATCATCCCGATGAACGACTTCCGGAAGTTCCACAGCCACCTGACCAACACCGGGACCGAGGCGGACACCTACACGGTGACCGTCACCCGCGATCATCCGGCCACCTGGATGTTCAACGTCTGCTACGACGGCATCTGCTGGCCCGAAGACCAGACGGTCTTCCAGGTGCCGATCGCCGGCGCCGTGTACCCGGGCGAGTCGATGGCGTTCGAGTTCGACGTCACCTCCCTCTTCGCCGAGGGCGAGGGCGTCTACACCGTGCACATCGTGAGCAACAACAACGCGGCGGCCCAGCGCACCGTCACGTTCCGGGCCAAGTCGCCGACCGAGCCGTACGCCATCCTGCTGTCACCCGGCGAGGGTGTGCTGGGCGCCAGCGTCAACGACTTCGTGCGCTTCGAGCCCCAGCTCTACAACGCCGGCACCGAGCCCGACGCCTACACCCTGACGATGGTGCGCAACATCCCCGAGTACTGGCAGGCGACCTACTGCTTCGACGGCCTCTGCTACGCGCCGTGGGAGGTCCAGACCAACATCCCCGACGGCGCCGGCCAGATTCCCGGCGGCGGCCACGTGCCGCTGGAGATCGATTTCACGACGCTGACGACCGCCGGCACCGGCTCGGTGACCGTCTACATCACCAGCCAGACCCAGGGCAACCTGCTGGCGGTGGCCACCTTCACCGTCACGACCGGCAGCGTGGTGGGCGTCTCGGACGTGACCGCGGCCGTGCTGTCCCGCCTGCAGGCTGCGCCGAACCCATTCAACCCGCGCACCGAGATCAGCTTCGAGGTGGGCGGCGCCGCGGCCCTGCCGGTTGTGGTCGACATCGTCGACGCCGGCGGCCGGCGCGTGCGTAGCCTGGCGGCGGACGTGCTGCTGCCCGGCCGGCACAGCCTGGTCTGGGACGGCTTCAACCAGGCTGGTCAGCCGGCGCCGGCCGGCGTCTACCTGGCCCGCGTCCAGGTCGACGGCGCCCAGCAGACGCTCAAGCTCTCGCTCGTGAAGTAAGACGCCCGATGCCCCGACCCGACCCCGTTCGCCGCGGCACGCCGGCGGGCGGGGTCGGGCCATGACCGCCGGGCGGCGCCATGCGATCGCCGCCGCGCCCCGAGGAGCCTCCATGCCACGCCGGCCCCGGACCCGCCTCGCCACCCGCCTCTCCACCATCCTCGCCACGATCCTCGCCACCGCGCTGCTGCCGATGCAGACGGACGCGATGGCCGCCGGTTTTGCCGCCAGCGACTGGACGCTGCCGACCCACGACGGCGGCGAGGTGAGCCTGCACGGCGCGCTCGCCGAGGGCCCGGTCGTGGTCTCCTTCTGGGCCACCTGGTGCATCCCGTGCCTGAAGGAGATGCCGTACCTCAACACGTTCGCCGAGGAACTGGCCGGCCAGGTGACGTTCATCGCCGTCAACGTGGACAACAGCCGCAGCGTGGCCAAGGTGGCGCCGCTGGTGCGCGCGCGCGGCTGGACCAACCTGACCATCGCCCTGGACACGGCCGGCACCCTGCAACAGACCTTGCAGGTGCTCAGCCCGCCCTACCTCATCGTCTATGACGGCGGCGGCCGCGAGGTATACCGCCACGAGTGATTCAAGCAGGGTGACGAGATCGTGTTGCGGCAGAAGCTCGACGACCTGCTCGCCGCCGCCGCCGCCCCCGCGCCCGACGTGGCGGCCGCCCCGTCCGCGACCGCCTGGCAGGACGTGATCACCGCGACCAACCAGTTCAAGTACAGCTACAGCCTGGAGACCGACCGCGAGATCGTCGAGAACTGGCTCGACCTCGCCTACCAGTTCGGCGGCTTCCGCACCGGCCTGTTGCTCAACCACCAGGCGCCGAGCGAGGAAGGCAACCGGCGCAACCGCATCGTGCACCGCTATTTCGAGTACCGCACGGGCAACTTCGACCTGCGCGTCGGGCACGTGTATGGCCTGTTCGGCCGCGGCCTGGTGTGGAACAGCTACGAGGATCGCTTCATCCGCGTCGACACGGCGCTGGACGGCGTGCTGGTTCGCGGCAACGTGGGCCCGGCGGCGGTCCAGGTCCTGTCCGGCACCACGGGCACGACCCCGGTGATCAACGACCCGGACGGCGTCTTGACCAACAGCGTGGACGTGCGCGGCCTGGACGTCGAGTACCGGCCGCTGCCCGGCCTGATGCTCGGCGGTTCCGGCCTTACCTTCCGGCCCAACCTGCTGCCCTTGAGCAGCGAGGTGCACCGCGAATGGGTGGGGACCGGTCGGCTCGGTTACCATCATGACCTGGCGAGCCTGTACCTCGAGTACGGGCGCAAGACGGGCTATGAGTACAACCTCGCCACGCTCGACAGCGAGGCCGGGCTGGCCTTCTACGGCAACCTGGGGCTGTTCCTCGGACCCGTGAGCGTCTCGCTTGAACGCAGCGACTACGACCGCTTCACGGTGCTGCAGCGCGCCGACGGCACGCAGCCGCTGAACCGTCCGCCGGCGCTCGTGCGCGAGCACCTCTACACGCTGCTGAACCGCAAGCCGCATGCGATGAACCAGAACGACGAGAAGGGCTGGCAGCTCGAAGCGGTCACCGACCTCGGCCACGACTGGACCGTGCTCGGCAACGTGAGCCGCATCGAGACCCACAACCGTGAGACGCTCTTCGAGGAGGTCTACGGCCAGCTCGAGCGGGAACACCTCGGCCCGTTCCGCCTGCGCGGCGCCTTCGGCTACCAGGACGGCGAGGGCGCCATCCGCCAGACCGTGGCCGGCGACGCCACCTGGTACGCGAGCCAATCGATGGCCTGGACCGTGATGGCCGAGCAGCAGCACGTGCGCCTGGGCGTCCTGGGCGCCTACGACCAGCAGTGGTTCAAGGTCGCCCTGGACCTTCCCCCGCGCTGGACGTTCGACGCCATGCTCGAGACCAACAACAAGCACCCCGCGCAGTTCGACGAGGGCGAGATCCGGGGCGACGTGTTCGCCTCCGGGCACGTGACCTACTCGCTGAAGGGCGGCGGCAACCTGAACCTGTGGTTCGGCAAGCGGCAGGCCGGCCAGCTCTGCGCCGGCGGCGTGTGCAAGTTCGAACCGGCGTTCGAAGGCGTGGAGTTCTACGGAATCTTCCGCTATTGAGATTGACTATCAGATGATGTTCGGTCCCGAGAAAAATGGGCACGTAAAATCATCTGAATTCCCTGCACTCAAATAGGGCATTGCGCTGCCCTTAACAGGTCTGGTATGATCTGCCAGACCGCTGCGGGTCGACCCAGACCTCTCTGACGCCAACCTCGGAGGAAACCATGAAGCGTGTGCTGCTGCTGTCCCTCATCGTGCTGACGATCGCCTTCCAGGCGCAGTCGCAAGTCCCCCGGACGGTGCTGGCGGAGATGGCCTCCGCCACGTGGTGAACGTACTGCCCCCGCATGACCGCGGGCCTCACCGTGTGTGAGAACGAGTTCCACCCTTCGCAGTTCAACTGGCTGGTTTACAAGGCTTCGAGCGGCGGCCTCAGTTGCCCCGATAGCGACGCCCGCATCGCTTACTATTCGGTCAGCGGCTACCCGACGGCCAAGTTCGACGGGACAACCACCGTCGTCGGCGCCCCTGCCGACGCGATCGACGGCCGCTACTATCGCCCGATCATCAACGCCGGCAACGCCCAGAGCGTGCCTCTGGCCCTGGCGATCAGCGATTACGGCTTCGAGATGGGCTCGGCCTTCGCCGAGGTGAAGCTGCGCCTGTTCGGCGACCTCGACAACATCACCAACAGTTTCGTCCGCATCGCGGTGGTCGAGAACAACCTCGTGCACAGTGGCACGACCTACCACAACGTCCTGCGCGACATGCTGCCGAACCAGCCGCTGACCATCTCGCAGAACGGCCAGGAGCAGACGGTCAACGTGGCGATCCCGATGAACGCCGCCTGGAACGTCAACAACCTCTGGCTGATCGCCTTCGTGCAGCGCGACGGCGACCGCTACATCTTCAACTCGACGAGCAGCAAGGTCGGCGAGTTCGCGGTGATGGCGGGCGTCGACGGGCCGCGCCAGGTGATCGCCGACGGCGAGTCGGTGACGTTCGGCGAGGTCACCATGCTGAACGTGGGCTTCAGTGCCGACGTCTTCGATGTCTCCCTCGACACGAGCGCGCTGCCCGCGGGCTGGAGCGCCTACATGACCTACGGCGGGCAGGACCTGACGGAGTTCCAGGTCAGCCTCGAGCCGTTCGACGCGGCCCAGTTGACCGTCACCATGCTCACCGGTGAATCCGGCTCCGGCCGCGTGGCCGTGAACATGTTCAGCCAGGGCGCGGGCTCGGTGGTCGAGAGCATCGACTTCGTCGCCCTCGCCGGCGGCACCGACCTCCTGGTGATCGCCGACGACGCCGGCGCCGGGCATGCGTACACCTCGTACGCGCCGGCTCTGGACACGACGGGCAAGACCTACGCGATCTGGGACCGCAGCCTCGCGCCGGTCACGGCCGCCGCTCTGTCCGGCTACCAGGCCGTGGTCTGGACCTGCGGCTCCAACGACGCAGCCCTGCCGCTGGCCGACCGTCAGGCGATCGACAGCTACCTGTTCGCGGGTGGCCGCCTGATCCTGGCGGGCGAGGACATCATGCAGAGCCTGTTCACCCAGGGCGGCACCGCGCGCATCTGGTACGAACTGCGCCTGCGCTTCATGTACGTGGATATAGCTTAGCTACTGTTCAAGATGTGATAGGTGGTAATGGTGATGGGTT